>CACZRH010000013.1 GCA_902783455.1 uncultured Lachnospiraceae bacterium
TCCGGATTAGTGGCATCCGGATTGTCTCCGGTTCCTCCTTCCACGGTAGTTTCAGCCGGTTCGGTTGCATTCGCCGGTGCATTATAGGTAACAAGGTCGGAACGGACAAAACCGGTCATTGTGGTTCCATTTGCCGTAAATTTAATCTGATACCATTTATAACCGTCTGCCGCAGTTGTCTCACCGGTAATCGTAACTTCGGAATCTCCTGCTGCGGAAGCAATTAAATCCGCTGTCGTGCTGGCACTCTTACGAATGTTAACATTGGCACCCTTAATATATGCTTTCTTCTCCGCTACCGAAGTAACATTCGGTGTCGTATCATTTGTCGTGGTAGTGGTAGTCGTGGTGGTTGTTGTGGTAGTTGCCGCACCGGATTTCACATAATCCGCACGGACAAATCCGGTTGTTCCGCCGGAGGTTTTAATTTTATACCATTTATTGCCGTCAGAACCGGTTGTCTCTTCAACAATCGTAACATTTTCATTCGCCGTAACCTTTGTCAGTACGGTACTGGTTGTATTTGCCTCGGATCTTACATTGACACGGTCGCCGGTAACGGTACCCGGGGTGTCCGCCAATGCCGTAATACTTAAAAATCCCGCCATCGCAATTCCGGCAATTGAGCCGATTACCTTATATACCGACGGCTTCATAAATCTCATCCATCTGTTTTTCATCCTAACATACTCCTTCCTATGCCATTCCCCTTTATGCCTCGTCTATCGCTTTTCCGATATCGTGGCGCATATATTTATTATCGAATTCAATCCACTCAGTCGCTTCGTATGCTTTCTTTCTGGCTTCTTTCAAATCACTGCCCTTTGCCGTAACACCAAGTACACGGCCTCCGTTTGTGACGATGCTTCCGTCTTTTTCCTTCGTTCCGGCGTGGAAACAGAAATAATCCTCTTTTCCGTCAAATTTTTCCAGCCCCTTTATCGGAAATCCCTTCTGATAGGAAACCGGATATCCGTCGGAAGCAAGTACTACGCAGACTGCGGCATTGTCCTCAAATTTCAGATCAATCCTGTCAAGTGTCCCATCGATACAGGCTTCAAAAATATCCAGAATATCGTTCTGCATTCTCGGCAGAACAACCTGTGCCTCGGGATCACCGAATCTCGCATTGTATTCCAAAACCTTCGGGCCATCCTTCGTCAGCATCAGACCGAAGAAAATCACACCCTTGAAAGGTCTTCCTTCCGCACGCATGGCATCCACGGTTTTTTGATAGATTTCACGCCTGCAGAACGCATCCACTTCTTCCGTGTAAAACGGTGACGGGGAAAATGTTCCCATACCGCCCGTATTGAGTCCTTCATCATGATCCTTCGCACGCTTGTGATCCTGTGCGGACGTCATAATCCGGATTGTATTTCCGTCACAGAAAGATAATACGGAAACCTCGCGTCCCGTCATAAATTCTTCGATTACCATACGGTTTCCGGAATCGCCGAATTTCTTATCTTCCATAATCTCTTTTACACCGGCTGCTGCCTCGTCATAATCCTTACAGATTAAAACACCCTTTCCGAGTGCCAGACCGTCCGCCTTAAGCACAATGGGAAAATCGGAATTTTTTAAATACTCCAGCGCCTTTGCCGGGTCATCGAAATTCTCATACTTAGCAGTGGGAATTCCGTATTTTTTCATCAAATCTTTGGAAAAAGCCTTGCTTCCTTCCAGAATTGCAGCTGCTTTATTCGGGCCGAACGCACGAATTCCGGCTTCATTTAACACATCCACCAAACCTGCTGCAAGCGGATCATCCGGAGCAACCACAACCAAATCGATTGCTTCGTTCTTTGCAAATTCCGCTATTTTTTCAAATTCCATCACACCAATGGGAACACACTTTGCAATCCGTGCAATTCCGGCATTTCCGGGTGCACAGTAAAGTTCGGTAAGCTTAGGACTTTTTCGAATCGAGGTACAGATGGCATGCTCTCTGCCGCCGCTTCCTATTACCAGTACTTTCATCGCATACTCCTTAATTCGAATCTAAAAAATTCATCAATAATCTTACTGCTTGTCTCCGATGGCAATTTTTCCGTCTGCAATTAGTCTTATTGCCTTCGGAAGAATCACCCACTCCGCTTCTTCCATGATACGAAGCTGTAATTCTTTCGGGGTATCTCCCTCTTTTACTTCCACTGCCTTTTGAAGAATAATCGGGCCGGTATCCGTTCCCTCATCCACGAAATGAACCGTTGCGCCGCTTATCTTCACGCCTCTTGCCAGTGCAGCTTCATGAACCTTCAGTCCGTAATAACCCGTTCCGCAAAACGAAGGAATCAGAGAAGGATGAATATTGATAATGCGGTTTCTGTAGGCTGCAATTACTTCCTTCGGTACTACAACCAAAAATCCCGCAAGTACAATCAGATCCGGATTCGCATCATTGATTGTTTGAAGCAGTGCCTTATGAAAATCTTCACGATTTTCATATTCCTTCGGCGATACACAAACGCCTTCAATGCCGGCAAGTTCAGCACGCTTTAACGCATAGGCATCCGCATTATTGGACAAAACACGTACAATCTGCGTATCCCCGAGTTCTCCCGCTTTCCATGCATCTATAATGGCCTGAAGATTCGTGCCTCCTCCGGAAACACATATCAATACTCTTAACATATTACGGCTTCCTTTTCTCCGGCAACGGTCTCACCGATAATATACGGTGTTTCACCTGCACTTCTTAAGCTTTCCATGGTCTTGTCAACATCGGCTGCTTTCACGCATAAAACCATGCCGATTCCCATGTTATAGGTATTGTACATCATCTGATCCGTGATATTTCCGGTCTTCTGAAGCAGCTTAAAAATCGGCGGAACCTCATAGGAAGAGGAATCAATCTTTGCACCGATTCCATCCGGAAGCATGCGGGGAATATTCTCGTAGAAACCGCCGCCTGTAATATGGCTGCATCCAAGAATGGTCACACCGGCTTCTTTTACGCTCTTTAAAGCTTTCACGTAAATTCTGGTCGGTGTAATCAACGCCTCACCTAAAGTCATTCCCAGGCTGTCCACGTAGCGGTAAAGGTTTTCTCTGTTTACATTGAATACCTTACGGACTAAGGAAAATCCGTTGGAATGAATTCCGGAAGAAGCAATTCCGATTAACACATCCCCTGCTTTGATATTCTTTCCGGTAATCAAATCTTTTTCATCCACAATACCTACCGCAAAACCGGCAAGATCATATTCTTCCTCCGGCATCAGACCCGGATGTTCTGCGGTTTCACCGCCGATTAAAGCACATCCTGCCTGGATGCATCCTGCAGATACGCCCTTCACAATGGATGCAATCTTTTCCGGATAGTTCTTGCCGCAGGCAATGTAGTCAAGGAAGAACAAAGGCTCACCGCCGGCACATGCAATATCATTGACGCACATTGCAACGCAGTCGATTCCGACCGTATCATGCTTATCCATCAAAAATGCAAGCTTGATTTTCGTTCCGACACCGTCCGTTCCGGATACCAGAGTAGGTTTTTCCATTTCTTTGATCTTATCCATGGAAAAAGCTCCGGAGAATCCTCCGATTCCACCCAGTACTTCGGGACGCATGGTCTCTTTAACATACTTTTTCATCAGTTCCACGGACTGATAACCGGCTTCAATGTCCACTCCTGCGGATTTGTAATCCATTTGTGCTCCTCCTGATTGTTTCATTTTCCGAATTTCATTTTCTGAAGTATCTGTATTTCCTTATTTCTCCATATATGCCTTATATCCGACTTCTTTGAGTCTTGCATCCTTCTTTTCCACGCTTTCCTTTAAGGATGCTGCATAATCCTTTACCTTCTGAAGAAGCTCCGGATCGGATGTTGCAAGAATCTTTGCAGCAAGTATGCCGGCATTGGCTCCTCCGTTAATGGCAACCGTTGCAACCGGAATTCCGGACGGCATCTGTACGATGGAATAAAGAGAATCCTTACCGCCGAGTGACGTGGTATGCATCGGAATACCGATTACCGGCATCGGAAAAATAGCCGCGCACATTCCGGGCAGATGAGCAGCCATTCCGGCTCCTGCAATAATTACTTTATATCCCTTTTCTTCCGCGGTTTTCGCATATTCAAAAAACACATCCGGTTCTCTGTGTGCGGAAATAATCGTCATTTCATAGGAAATTCCAAACTGCTCAAGCATATCCGCTGCTTTTGCCATAACGGGCATATCCGAGTCGCTGCCCATAACAATTCCAACCTGTGGCATGTCATGTTCCTCACTTTATTTTAATTTCCGACATTCTGTCGGGGTATTTCGTAACAAAATGTCTTTCAAAAACATTTTCAAAAAAATCGCAACATATTGTGGTATAGAGGGGTACTTATAAACTAACCCTTGATATTGTACTATTTTTGACAGGTATCGTCAAGGCGGGTTTGTAAAACTTTTGTAACAATTTTGAAACAGATTCGAACCTGTTTTTGTGCAACAATTCACCCTGAAAACAGATACCGCCTGTTATTTATTCAAATTCTTCCAGTGCAACATTTAATTCTTCGGTTCCGGGTAAAACAAACTTTCCGTCCCGAAGCAGGGAAACGCGCTCTCCGTCAGGCATTACGGCTTCTATCACGCCGATTTCCTCATATGGAATCGTAATATCCGTATGGCAGTGAAAATACGCTTCCTCCGGATTTTCGTGTCTTTTTTTCGAGTAGGTATTTTCCTTTGCAATCATTTCCTTTCCATCCGGGTTTACATAATGTACCTCTTCTTCCTCGGAATAGCAGGTATCACCGAATGCAAAATGCGGGCCGGTCTTTTCCGCAATCAGAATCGGGAGCTTCTCAAACAGATTGAATTTTCCGGCAACGGCATAAGCCGTTGTATTGGTTCCGATTGCGAATTCTCCCATCGGAAGGAACTCATGATGATACATAATATTCTCCAAAACCGCTTTGGGAGGAAGGTTGGAAGTACTTCCGCCCTTCGTGATTCCGTCCTGAATCTCAATTCTTAAATCTTCATATTTCAGACCATTTATGTAAACCTTTTTTACATGTAACAGCCCGTTTGTTCCTTCCAGAACAGGTGAGGTGAATACCTCTCCAACCGGTATATTCACGTCTGCAACGCAGTTTTCGAATTTCGTCTCATTCTTCGGATCAGCGAGTTTACATAACTTTATATCCAGATCTGTTTCATTTCCATCCCTGCCGTGAACCGCCACCGAATCTGCGCGGTCCAATGTATCAATCAGCTTCTGCTGGATTCTTTGATAGGTCTCATAATTCAGCGTATTAATCCGGATGGTTGCATCAAAAATCTCTTCAAAACGATCGCCGATTTCCGGTATCGGGAAGGCAATAATCGTAAAGCTTCTCTCTTCCATGTGGATGTAAGAGTTGATTAATTCTCCTGCTTTTGCCTGATATTTGACGGATAATTTCCTGCCCTCCTCGTCAAAAGCCGGATTCGCTTCAAAATCCTTTGGTATAAAATCCGCTTCGCCGAAGGTTTCAAAGCATGCCGGTCCCGCAAAATCACGAATCTGCACTTTATATTCCTCATATGCTTCTTTTGCACATTCCAGTTTTCTGGTAATCAGGTGTCCGTCCAGAAACAAAGCCATATCTTCTCTGTGATCATACTCTGCCTGACGGTTAATTGCGCCATCCTCATAGCCGATTTTTATCATTCCCCGTTTTCTGAAAATATCGCCGCTCGCCCGGTAAAGCAAAGGCTTTAATCCCATTGCGGCAAAATTTTCGATTGCCTTTTTTATGACTCTTTCGAACCCGATTTTATAACGGATATTCACCGTCTTTTTTATGGACAAATCTTTTCCGGCCGCAAGGAATCCTTTCCGGAAGCCTTCGGTAAAGGTATCCGCCAAAAGTGTAATCTTCTCTTCCGGAAGCGTTGCCAGAAATTCTGCGGTTTTTATTTCATTTTCGGAAACATATCCGCCGTAACGGAACAAATAATTTGGTTTACATAAATCATTTTCTTCTATGATTTTTACCGCAAAATCCTCTTCCGACAGAAACTGCTCCCGCACCCTCGCATAAACGCTGTCCTCGCTGTAATCGGAAACATACCAGTATAAAATGTCGTGTACGGATTTATCATCCGGTCTTTCCCCGTCTTTCAGGGCAGTTTCAAAATATCCGTAAATTTCCAGGAATAATTCCAGCCGGATTACAATCTCCGGTAATTTTTTTTCATAAACATACGGCAGAATCTGCATTTCTTCCCAGAATAAAAAGGCCAAAAGCTGTCCCATGGATTTGCCGAAAACGGACGACGCATACGAAGGATTTGCAAAGGATTTTTCGTACCGTTCTTCCTTTAATTCCCCAAACAGCTCCTGTTGTGCAGCAAAAAGCACCGGAACGGATTGGTCAAAATAATCTTCATTCTCAATCGTTTCGGCATGTTGAAGCACCTTATCAAGATATGTCGACAAAGATGTAAAAAAGGGCTGATATTCCATCATCCCTTCTTCCTTTGTAATTTCCTTTATTCTGTTTTTGGCCAGTTCAAAACGCTCTTCCATGATAGTCCCCCGATATGATTTTATTTTCGGCAAAAAATTACATCGCCAGAATTCCGCGGCCGATGATATAAATGATTGCAAAAATGTTAATGCTGCAGACAGTCATGCCGATTGTCGGAAAAAAAACATATACATCCGGCATCATTCTGCCCTTTATGGAACAAACCAGACCGGCGATCGAAAAAATCAGGCATACGATGGTCGTCAGTCCGTAAGACATCGGCGCCTCACCACCCATCCGGAACGTAAAAAAGATTTCCAGAATCAGCGCAATTAAGGACATTACTCCCAATGATACGCCGACAATGGAAATCAGCGGAATAATCTTATTCGTAAACTTGTAATGCGGATTTACCTTTCTTCTTTTTTCCTTCTCAACCTGCATTCTTTTTCCCGCTTCTTTCGTTTCTATCCGAAAAAGGCGGCTGACAAATAAAATGTCAGCCTTTCCTTATTTTCCTCTATCTTGCACCGTACTGCTCGTAATAAGCATCAATCGAAGCCTTCAGTGCATCATCAATAATCACTTCTCCCTGATACGGCTTATTGTAAAGTTTCTCCACAACATCCGCCATGGAAACGATTGCCCTTGCCTCGATTCCGTATTTTTCCTTGATGTCTTCCAGGGCGCTTTTATCGGTATCAATTCCCTTTTCCATGCGGTTTAAGGATACCATAAGTCCCTTAATCGTAATATCGCCCTGCGCCTTAAGAATCGGGAATGTTTCCTCAATCGATTTTCCAGAAGTGGTTACGTCTTCGATGATTACCACACGGTCGCCGTCTTTTATTTTACTTCCGAGTAAAATTCCGACATCGCCGTGATCCTTAATTTCCTTACGGTTTGAACAGTAACGAATCTCTTTTCCGTATAGCTCGCTGTATGCAATACAGGTTGCGACACTTAAGGGAATTCCTTTGTAAGCCGGTCCGAAAAGTACATCAAAATCATCGCCGAAGTTGTCATGAATTGCCTTTGCATAATATTCGCCGAGACGCTTTAACTGGGAACCGGTCACATAGGCGCCCGCATTCATGAAAAAGGGAGATTTTCTGCCGCTTTTCAATGTAAAATCGCCGAATTTCAAAACCTTGCTTTCCAGCATGAATTCAATAAATTCTTCCTTGTATTGTTCCATTTTTTCATCCTTTCACGTTCAAAACCCAATTTATTTCAATTCGTCTTTTTACAATCTTATTCCTCTTCCCCGTAGACTTCTTCCTCTTCCCGGTCTGCGAAAAAGTCTTCCAGCTTCTCTGCTTTCTTCGGATAACCGCCAAATCCGTATTCCGGCTCACGATTCATATAAATGAGCAGTGCAATTGTGTATACGAGCGGAACAAACATACTGACAACGGAAATCGGAAGTGCGACTTTCTTCTGGGAAAACGTTACCATCAGGTCGTACATTTTTCTCCAGTGGAATCCAAGCAGTACCACAATGCTGAAAAGACCGGCAAGCCATCCCAGAATCGGAATCAATGCAAAAACGGGATGATACAGAAAACCAAGCGTGGATGCACAGATTGCGATAATTGCAACAATATATCGCTGACTCGGTTGTGTCTTAACAAAGAACGCCTTGAAATCCCGCTTCGGAAGCACATACTCTAAATATGTCTGCAGGAAGGGAATAAACGCAAACCAGGGTCTTGGGAATCCCGCACTCTTTGCCATTTTATAAAGCGCAATTGCCGGGAGCAGATATTCCTGAAGGAATATCAGGAACAGTATAATCGCACAAAATGCAACAAAATGTACGAAAGCAAACAGGAAGATAATCAGAATCAAAACCAGGCAGACCGCAAGCAAAAACAGACCGACCACGGTCAGTACCGCAATCGGAATCAAAGATGTGGTGGTAAGTCCGTTTGCTGCCATAAATTCATTCATAAAATTCACAAACTCCTGCCCTGCCAGACTCCAGTCCACCGTCGACACAGCTTCAAGAAACCACTCGATGATATCCCCAAATGCAGGAACAATCCATCCGAACATTCCCATATATCTAAAAATCCTCCCTTTTACCCGTATATATCTATTATAAGCCCGTAATCGCTATTTTCAAATACAAAAAATCCCGAATTTATTTCGGCACGATTAACCCCTGGAAAAAATGGAACAAAACGCCCCACAAATCAATCTTTGTAAAGAAACAGATGATATAGACTAAAATCGCCACAATCGGCAATCCTTTTACCGCCGCCTTCATATCCGCCCCACTCATGTTCATATGGATAAAAATCGAAAACATCAGGTATCCAATAAGAATTTTCAGCCAGATCGGCGATACAAAAAGAAACAGATATACTAACAGATTAATCGAAATAAAGCCCTGCACCGTCGGCGCAATCGCCGAAAATGTCAGCTGCAGCGCTTTGGTAAGCCAGATTCCACGCGGTGTCAGCTGCACACAGCCCAAACGGTTTCCTTCCGGTTTGAAGAGTTCTATTTTTTCCACTTTTGCACCGGTAATGAGCGCATATAAAGCATGGGAACATTCATGATGAACGGTTCCCAGAAAAGTTAAATAATTCATGATAAAAAGTGCAGTGGAAACACCAAGGCTTTTCGCAAGTCCTTTGGTAATCTCCTCCGTGATGAATTCAACCAGCAGCCCGACAATGGGTACTACAAGAATAATAATAAGTGTACTGATTGCTGCCGTAAGAAGCCGTTCTGTCATACTCTGCTCCCCCCCAATGACACATTAACCCCGTCACCATATGTCATTCAAGATGACACATTGTCCCCGTCACCATGTGTCATTTAAAATTTGCGGAATCGTTCATATCTCTGCGCGGCTATTTCCTCGCCGGTAAGAGCAGATTCCTTTTTCAAAAATTCCTTCATGTGCTTTTTCATGTAATTACAGATCGAGGAAAGCGCTGCCTCATCCGCAGTACCGTATTCCGGAATAATCTCCTCGACAATCTGAAGATTTTTCAGCTCCGCGGCTGTAATCTTCATAACCTCTGCCGCTTCCTCGGCACGGGATCCATCTTTCCAAAGAATCGATGCAAAGCCTTCCGGCGAAAGAATTGAATAGGTTGCATTTTCCAGCATCCAGACTTCATTTCCGACTGCAAGCGCAAGCGCACCACCGCTGCCGCCTTCCCCGATCATAATTGCAAGCAGGGGTGTTTTTAACGCACTCATCTCGTAAAGATTCCTTGCAATTGCTTCGCCCTGTCCGTTCTCCTCCGCTTCCAGTCCGGGATATGCACCGGAAGTATTGACAAACGTGATAATCGGCCGGTGAAACTTCTCTGCCTGCTTCATCAGACGGATTGCCTTACGGTATCCTTCCGGAGAAGGCATTCCGTAGTTATGGGAAATACAGCTTTGTACATCATGTCCTTTATTTACACCGATTACGGTTACCGGCTGCCCATCCAGATATGCGATTCCGCCAAGAATTGCCGGGTCATCGCGGAAATAACGGTCTCCGTGAAGTTCTATAAACCGGTCAAAAATCCCACCGATATAATCATCCGCGCCGAGCCTTGATACCTGCCTTGCAGCGGATACACGATCCCATACTTTCATAATCGGAGCTTTTGCAGCACGTTCCTTCATAAGCTCCGTGGCATCCAGCCGGTCGTGATCATGTGCCGGATCAAAATGTGCATAACGACCGGAATCATCCCCTGTAAACTGATCACTGTGTACATCCAGAATCTCTTCGAGCATTCCTCTTAATTTATCCCTGGATACAATGGCATCCACGAATCCGTGCTCTAACTGGAATTCCGCTCTTTGGAAACCTTCCGGAAGCTTCTGGCCGATTGTCTGTTCAATTACGCGGGGGCCTGCAAATCCGATTAACGCCTTCGGCTCCGCAAGAATAATATCGCCAAGCATGGCGAAAGAAGCGGTTACACCACCGGTGGTGGGATCCGTCAATACCGGAACAAATAAAAGTCCCGCATCGGAATGTTTTTTAAGTGCAGCGGAGGTTTTTGCCATCTGCATTAAGGATACGATTCCTTCCTGCATTCTGGCTCCGCCCGAACAGCAGAATAAAATCACGGGAAGCTTTTCTTCGGTGGAACGCTCTACGGAAGCCGTAATACGTTCTCCTACCACATGCCCCATGCTTCCCATCAAAAATCTCGAATCGATTACACCGAGTACGGTAGGATTTCCTCCGATGGTACATCTGCCGATTAACACACCCTCGGTCAGTCCGGTTTTTTCCTTCACTTCTGCAACTTTATCATCATATCCCGGAAAATCGAGAGGATTTCCCGTGGTCTCATCTTCAAACCACGGTGTAAAACTGCCCTCGTCCGCAACCATACGGATTCTGTTTTTGGCTCTGACACGGAAATAATAACCACATTCATAGCAGACATATTTACGCATTACAACCAGCTGCTTATCCAGATCCTTTTTACAGGATGGACAGCTTATTATGTCCCGCTCCTTATTCTCTTCCGCTTTCTCTACCGGTAAAATTTTCATGCTCTTTCACCTGCTTTTACTTCTTTTGTATTCTGCAAATAAAATGGAACCTCTTTATTCCGCCGCAAAATACTTGTTAAAATCTTCCATGGTATCGATATTGGCACATTTCAGGCCTCTGTCGATTTTCTTTACAAATCCGGTCAGCGTATGTCCGGGACCGACTTCCACAAACTCATCCGCACCGTCTTTGATCAGTCTTTCTATGGTCTGCGTAAACCGAACGGATGAGGAAACCTGTTTGATTAAAAGCGGTTTTACCTCCTCTTTTTGGTTTACATAATCTGCTGTTACATTTGCAATATAAGGGATTTTAATCTCCGAAATCTCCACATCTTCCAGTGCTTCGCCGAGCTTTTCCCCGGCTCCTTCCAAAAGTCTGGAATGAAAAGGTCCCGAGACATTTAACGGCACGCATTTTAACGCGCCTTTTTCTGCAAGCACTTCTGCTGCCTTTTCAACGGCATCCTTACGTCCGGTAATAACCGTCTGCTTCGGATTATTGTAATTGGCAACCGAAACCACATAGGGAAGATTTGCAAATTCCGCGTTATCAGACTGCGCTTCGCCTGCTGCCTGCACTTCGGCACAAACCGTTTCAACGGTTTCCGGGTCAAGGCCTATGACCGCATTCATGGCTCCGCCTGTCGGAACTGCTTCCTGCATATAAATTCCACGTTTTCTGACCACCCGGAATGCATCTTCTAAGCTCATAGCGCCGCTTGCAACAACCGCCGCATATTCGCCCAATGATAATCCGGTGCAGACATCATAGGAAAACCCTTTGGATTGGAGCACTTTTAACAGTGCAACCTCCTCCGTCAACATACAAATCTGCGTATATTCGGTAATATTAATCTGCTCATTTTCTTCAAAGCAAAGCTTTGCAATATCAAGTCCCGTTACCTTCCCTGCAATATCAAAAACTTCCTTTGCTTCCGGAAAAGCATCATAAAATTCCTTTCCCATTCCGATATACTGGGAACCCTGTCCGGGAAACATCAAAACTCTCTTACTCATCAGACTCAATCCTCTTTTTCACTTATTGTGCTTTTTTTGATAACCGGATAATTACGGTATGCTTCTTTTCTTTCTTTGCGCTTCCCGAAGCATCATTCTTTTTTTCCTTCAGATTCTCAATGATGGTCATTTCTTTTTCCCTCCGAATTTATGAATAAATACTCTCTTTATCAACTGCACAGAAAGCCAGTCTGCCTTTCGCACGAAGCGATCCGTCCACCGTAACTTTCGCATCAAACTTGATTAATCCGGCTCCGCCGGATTCCTTTGTTACTTCTATCTCAAGTGTATCTCCCGGAATAACCGGTTTGACGAATTTAAAATCATCCACTTTCAGCAAAACCCAGATTTTACTTTCATCGGTTCCGTCGCTCTCAATTGTAACGGAGCAAAGCTGTGCACACGCCTCTACAATCAAAACACCCGGCATAATCGGGGAATCCGGAAAATGCCCCATAAAATACGGCTCGTTGATGGATACGTTTTTAATCCCCTTTGCATATTCCCCGCCGCGAATTTCTTCGATTTTTTCAATCATCTGAAAAGGCGGACGCTGCTTGATTCGTTTCTGTACTTCATTGATATTCATCATAATGACAAAAACACCTCCTGTGCTTCATTCATTTCTTTACATAATCTTCGGTAAAATTGTCGGAACGGATATTTTACAGGCTTAAGCCACCGTCCAATACAATAACCTGTCCGGTAAGATAGGAGCAGGCATCGGATGCAAGCATTGCTACCACGTCACCGATTTCTTCGGGTCGTCCGAAACGCTTTAAGGGAATCTCATCGATATATTGTGCCTTTTTGTCTTCCGGAAGCTTATCCACCATATCGGTTGCAATAAATCCGGGCGCTACCGCGTTCACGCGGATTCCGTAAGGAGCCAGTTCCTTTGCCATGGTTGCGGTCATGGAATTGACTGCGCCTTTTGTGGACGAATAGACACTCTGTCCGGGAACCGCAAGCTTTGAGCTGACCGATGACATATTAATGATGCAGCCTTTTTTCTTTGAAAACATCTTAAGCGCAGCCTGCTGGGAGCAGTATAAATAGCCCTTGATGTTAAGATCCAGACATTTGTCGATTGCATCGGGAGTCATCATAAGTACGAATTCATCCTGTACGATTCCGGCATTGTTTACCAGCACATCGAGTCTTCCGTAAGTTTTGGTAACTTCCCGCATCATTGCCTTCACTTCATTTAAATCGGCAACATTCGCTTTTACCTTCATTGCATCACTGCCGGCTTCTTTTATGATATTCACAACCTCATCCGCTGCGGCTTCATTGGAATTATAATTAACCGCTACCGTAAATCCTGCTTTTCCAAGTGCAATCGCACATGCTCTTCCGATTCCTCTTGATGCACCGGTAACCAGCGCTACCTTGATTTCCTGATTCCCTTCCATGCTTTTCTTCCTCTCTGATATAATTTAAGCCTTCTGTAAAACAACTGCAGAGTAAGTACCGCCGACACCGACTGCCACAATCAAAACATTCTTATATGCGGAGGTGTCAACCGTTCTTTCTTCCACGCCGTTTTCAAAGAAGAACGCCTTCTGTTCTTTGGTAAGATCTCCGGATAAAGTAAGTGCCGCATGCGCAACGCTTAATGCTGCAGCCGCTGCTCTGGCCTCACCGATATAGCTTCTTACATTATGAACCGGAACCTTTCCTCCGAAGAGTTCTTTATTTACCGCAATTTCAATATCGTCATATTCCTTCACGCCGTTTCCGAGACCGTATACCGCATCCACATCCGCTGCCGTGATTCCTGCCATAGCAAGTGCTTTTTCTACGGCATTCTTAAGTCCGTCATTGCTTCCTGAAACCGTACCGTATGCAACTCCTTCGTGTGTCATACCGTAGCCTGCAACACGTGCATATTTCTTTCCGCCGTGTTTTTCGGCACTTGCCTCATTCTCCATTGCAATGGAGACGGAACCATCGGATAAGGTCATGCCGGAATTTCCGTAAAGGGAAGCATCCCCGGATGTCATCAGACCAAGCTGGCCGTATAATTTTTCCATAACACCGCTGTTTTCATCCGTACCGGTTGCAAGCATACCCTGCGCACGGTTCTGACGAATCTCGTGGAACGCATACGCCACGCTCTGAAGACCGGACTGATTGCCGTTCGTAACCGTTACGTTATAACCGCGAAGTCCCGTTTTGATGGATAAATATCCGCCGGCTGCATTATATACGGTATTCGGGAAATTAAATGCGGAACCGTTCTCATTTCCCTCTTTTGCAATATGCTCTTCAAATTCATATACCGTGGTAAGAGGGCCGTCTCCGGTACCGATAATCATACCGTAATCCTCTTCCTTCCCCTCTTCGAGTACAATGCCTGCCTCTTTTAAAGCCTCCAGACCGGAAACCACCTGGATTAAGGAGAACTTGTCAAGCTTTCTGAAGAAGGCCATCTTAATGTCAAATTTATCAAAATCTTCCTTGCCGACCTCGGATAAAGCGGAATTTCCTTCTACCTTGTTACCGGCATTAATTTGGTTTACATAATTTTCCACGCCGTTTCCTAACGGAGATACGATTCCAAGACCTGTAATATAAACCGCTCCGTCATTTTCCGTTTCTTTCACTTCTCCGGCATCCCGTGCAAAAATCACACTGGCATTGCTTCCGCCAAATGCAAAGTTATTGGACATAACCGCCTTTAATTCCTTCTCTTTCGCGGTATTCGGCATAAAATCGATGTCCCCTGCTTTTTCTTTTAATACCTCTAAATCTTCCTCGGAATAACCGATTGTCGGAGGAACTTTTCCTTCGGTCAGGGCTTTGATGGAATAAACCGCTTCAATGGCACCCGCCGCTCCCAGACAGTGACCTACCATGGATTTCACGCTGCTTACGGACAAATTTCCACCCGCATTGTCAAAAATGGTATGCAGGGATAAAAACTCCGCTTCGTCATTCTTCGCGGTACCGGTACCATGTGCATTTACATAGCCGATATCGGATTTGGAAAGACCGGACATATCGATTGCACGATTGATTGCGTACATCTGTCCGATTCCGTCAGGACGGGGAGCCGTAATATGATGTGCATCGGAACTGATTCCCGATGCCAAAACATCACAGTAAATCTTTGCACCGCGCTTTGTCGCATGCTCGAAAGATTCCACAATCATTGCACCCGCACCTTCTCCCAACGTAATACCGTTGGAGTGATTAAACGGGGAGCAGGGATTTTCGGACAGCGCATGAAGTGCAGTAAATCCGGCAAACGGTACAGCGGCAAATGCATCCGCACCGCCTACTATGAATGCATCCGCAACACCTGCACGGATCAGCTCACACGCATATGCCACGCTGATTGCGCCTGCTGCACATGCATTTCCGACATTCGTAATCACGCCCTTCGCGCCAAATGCCGTCGCAACATTATTTGCAATCGGAGAAATCGTCATCTTTTTAATATCTTCCGTTTTCTCACCGTTCGTAATATAGTTTTCAATGCTGACAACACCGCCGACACAGCTTCCCATAATAACACCGAAACGGGTTGCATCCTCAATGCTTCCGCCAATACCGGAATCATTGAAAGCTTCTTCGGAAGCTTTTAAGCAAAGCACGGATACCCTGTCTACATCATCGTTTTTCGGAAGTTCAAAATCGATTTCAGCGCCGAGATTCGCATAGCATTTATCTGCATTAACACTCTTTACATGATCGATCCCTGTCTTTCCTGCAAGTGCATTCTGCCAGCACTCTTCCACATTCGAACCGATGGCATTTACCATACCCAAACCCGTTACAACACATCTGGTGTTTAACTGTCTTTCCATTTGTCTCATAAACTCCTTATTCTGTTATTTTTTATTCAACTATATATTCGACTACATCTGTAGTTACTTTTATGCAACCATACATCCAACTACGTCTGTAGTTATATTCATATGTTATATTCTGTATAATACTTTTTCCCATTTCCGACATCTGCATAATGCAGCTGTCGTGTCATCAACCGGCATTTTTCATCGCATCGCGGCCGGTCATAAGGCGCCAAAATGGCGCCTTAGAACCAAAGGCATCCGCGTGCCGGTTACTATTCCATGTGTTCCACTACATACTTGGTAAGCGCGGTGATGTTGAAGAAATGCTCTTTTGCAACACCGGTCATTGCTACACCGAACTCGCTGTCGATGCAGGAAATGATTTCAAGAGAATCAACGGAATCAAGTCCGATACCGTCACCGAAAAGTGCGATTTCATAATCCAGTTCTTCCTCGGGAATTCTTAAATTCTCAACAAGCATTCCTTTGATTTTCTCTGCTACCTGAAGTTCTTTCTCGTTCATTTTTTTACCATCCTTTTCTTATAAACTGTTGATACTGTCTATTTTCTTCCGGTTGCCCGGTGAAAATCATTTTTGTGAATCCGTTAAGCGTTTTTCGATTCCGCTGTTTCAAATTTCGGATTGCCGTATTTTTTCTTTAATAGCAAAATGGAATTTCTGCACTGCAATGCATGTTTTTTCAAAACCGCGGAAGGCCGTCCCTCTTCCTTTAAATCCGGGAACTGCGGCGATCCGATAATGACTCTCGTAAAATGAAACGGCTTCATTTTATTGTCGATACAGATCGGAACAAGCGGTACATCTGCCTGTTTGGCAAGCATTAAAAATCCCGGTTTGAATTCCAGCATATTTCCATCCTTGCTGGTATGCCCTTCCGGGAAAAAATAGATGCTCTTTCCCTGACGAAACGCCTCCACTCCTTTGGTAATCCATGTGGTATCCATCTGCTGACGGTCAATCGGAATATACCGAAGATTGCGAAACAACCAGTTTAAAGATTTTTTTTCATACCAGTCTTTTCCGACATAAATATAAACATTATATCTTGTCAGCAGGGAAGTCATGTAAAGGCCGTCGGAATATCCGGTGTGATTGGAATAAACCAGACAGGGATTCTTTAACGCCTTCCTTGTGGCATTCTTATCTTCCCAAATGACCTTCGTCGGATAAATGATGCGAAGAATCGGAATCGCGATAATATATATGATTTTGACGAATACCCTGATTACGCCTTCCATTCTGCCTCTCCAACGATTCTTTACGGAACGATTTTTCCGTAAGGGCCGACACCGGGCTCATCCCAGTTTAAATTAATTGCCTGCGCAAACGTGTTGTGACCAAGCATCGGGATTTCCAGTTTTTTCATGGTTGCATCGCTTACCTGACCGTCTCTGACAAACTCTTTTCCGGCTTCCGTAAATTTCACCAGATAACGCTTTACTTTATTCTCAAAAGTCTTTTCCGCAAGCATTCCGCCCTGCGGTGCAGTAATAAGCGTATATCCGTTCGGTCCGCAGATGCGGTCAAACTGAAGTCTGACGGAATCATAACAGTCCACTGTTTCTTCATAACCGCATGCGGAAATCAAAACCAGTTTTTTCTGCATCAGTTCCGGGTAACGCATTTCATGCAAAAACCGCCCCGTTGACTCATCGCCGTTTACGGCACGATATTCGGATACATAACAAATCATACGATCCATAAATGCTTTCAGTTTGGAAGGAAGTCCGAAGAAGTACAGAGGAAAGCTTTCAATAATGACATCACTTTCCATGACAAGCTGTCTGATTTCATCCATATCATCATGGATGACACATTTTCCCTTGGAATTCTTCCAACAGCAAAAGCATCCGTGACAGTGATCGATATTTTTATCCTTTAAAGCAACCTCGGTTACGATTGTCTGATCTTCTCCATTCTCTTCCACCATGCCCTGCACAAACGCACGTGCAATTTTCAAAGAAGAACTCATCTCGCCCCGCAGGCTTCCGTTTATCAGTAAAATTCGCATAGTAATCCCTTTCTGACCATCTCTATATTGCCAAATAAATAACATTCTAACAATATACAGCAAATCCAAAACTGCACAAAAATTAGGCACTCGCGCTGCAAGTGCCTAAACTTTATGTAAACTATTGTTAAAATTTTATAAAATTTTTCTTATTTATTCTTTGCCATATTGTGAAGAACGTGTTCCGCAACACCATCCATCATAACAACGGCAAGCTCCATAATCTGAACCGGGTCATCGCCCTTTTTCCCGCGAATCCAGTCCACCGTGGTTTCCGAAAACATTTTGGCAAAAAGATAGGCTGCAATATCCCTCTGCTCGCGGCTTAATGTAAGGCCCTCCTCCCGGTACATGTTTTCCACATAACGGTCGATATATTTTTTTGCGGGATGATAAGCCAAATCCTCCATATAATCGCCGAATGCATCACGTCCCATGGACTGATACATATTCTTGATAAAGGCCTCATTTTTCTTCGCATACTGTCCCATAAAACGAAGCGAGGTAATCCAGCTGTCTTCTTCGGAAAACATGGAGTCGGGAAATAGTTTTTCGGATTTGGAATAGATAATCTCCTCCATTAATGAATAAACATCCTGAAAATAATAATAGAATGTGTTCCGGTTTATTCCGCAATGCTTGGAGATCATCGTAACCGATATTTTTTCAATCGGTACAGTTTTGGACAATTCGATAAAGCTGTCAATAATCGCTTTCTTTGTAAACTGGCTCATATTTTTCTCCTGTTAAAAGAAAGGGGATTCCCCGTTATTAAGAGAATCCCCGCATTATACTTTTTATCAGAATGATCCGTACGGTCTTGATAACTCTGCTCCGCAGGCTACGCAGAAAACATCATCATCACGAATCGGTTCCTTACAGAACGGACATTTCCGCTTGGAATCTCCGGAAGCCATTCCGAAATCAAATTTTCCGGACCCGCCGGTATGGAATGTTTTTCCGAAATCAGGA
>CACZRH010000014.1 GCA_902783455.1 uncultured Lachnospiraceae bacterium
CACACTTAATGCCTCATCGACAATCAGAATTTCCGGTTCGATATTGATGGCAATTGCAAATGCCAGGCGGACAAACATACCGGAAGAATACGTCTTTACCGGCTGGTATACAAATTCTCCGATATCCGCAAATTCCAATATTCCCTGCAACTTTGCGTCAATCTCTTCCTTGGAAAACCCGATCATGGTACCGTTTAAATAAATGTTTTCCATTCCGGTATATTCCGCATTGAATCCGGCACCAAGCTCTAACAGTGCGGAGATTCTTCCGTTCACCTGAATGCTTCCGCTCGTTTCATGAAGCACTCCGGTAATGATTTTTAAAATCGTGGATTTTCCGGAACCGTTCGTTCCGATAATGCCAACCGTTTCCCCGCGGTTTACGTTAAAGCTCACATCTTTTAATGCCGCATGTTCGCCGTATTTCCGCCACGGCATCAGATGGAACGTATCGATTACCCGGTCCATCGGCTTCGGATAGAGCTTATATATTTTATTGACATGTTCGATGGAAATCGCTATATTGTCTTCCATTTTTTATCCTTACAAAACATCCGCAAAATGCGGTTTTAAGCGTTTAAAAATCAGTGCGCCGATTACGAAAATAATGGCGGTAATAATCCAGAAAAACATTGTGGAATAGAAATCCTCGAAAAACCATTCCTTCTCAAACAGCGCGCTTCGATATCCGTTGATGATATAAAAGACCGGATTTAATTTAAAAATGATACGGTATTTTTCGGGAATCACGCCGATTTCCCAAAGAATCGGAGTGCCCCACATGCCCAGCTGTAAAAGGATACCGACAATCTGCGAAAGATCCCGGAAAAAAACCACAATCGCGCAGGTGGAATAGGAAATCGCCAGCGTCAGACAGAACATGCAGAAGCTGTAATACACAACCTGCAGCAGATAAAAGCTTGGCTTGTAACCGTAAATAAAATATAAAACCAGCAAAACAAGCACGAAGAATGCATGAATAAAAGTCGCTGCTATGACTTTGATAATCGGCAGAATGCTGATTTTAAACACCACTTTTTTTACCAGATAATTATATTCAATTAATGCACTCATGCCTCCGCCGATTGCTTCGGAAAAATAAAACCAGGGAATCAGTCCCGCTGTCAGCCAGAGAACATAGGGTGCCGAAACACCGCTCGCTGCGAGCTGTGCCCTTGTTGGAAAAATCAGTCCGAATACGCAGTAATACATCGCCACGGTAACCACAGGCTGGATAAATGCCCAAACGCGACCCATCGTGGATCCGGCATAACGTTTTTTAAAATCATTCTTCGCAAGCTTCCAGATTAACTCTCTGCTGGCCCAAAGTTCCCGGGGCAGGGACATGATTTTTTCATAGAGTCCGATATAGGCCGTAAGCGCACTAAGGACCATTGCTATCGCAATGGCCTTTTTAATTACTTCCTCACGCGGAACCGCAAACTGGTTATGATGCAGAAGAATGATTGCAATAATAATCAGACCTACCACGATGCCGATTGCTATTCCTGCGGCTTTCGGAAACGGCTTATTCTCTTGTTTCTTTATCAGTGCTTTCGCCATTTACGATATTACTGCTCCTTCTTTAGTTCCGTAATAGAACCCCATTTGGTATCCTTATCCGACAAAGTCAGTTCCATACCTTCCGGAATCGGCCATTCAATACCGATTGCCGGATCATTGTACAGGATTCCGCCTTCGTCATTCGGATGATAAAAGTCGGTGCATTTATAACAGAATTCCGCATAATCCGATAACACCAGAAAACCATGCGCGAAATTCTTCGGAATGAAAAACTGCTTTTTATTTTCTTCGGAAAGTAAAACTCCGTACCATTTTCCGTATGTCGCACTGCCGGGACGAAGATCCACTGCCACGTCGAATACTTCCCCGCGAATTACCCGAACCAGCTTATCCTGCGGATACTGAATCTGGAAATGCAGGCCCCTGAGTACGCCCTTTTTCGATGCGGACTGATTATCCTGTACAAACGGAAGATCGATTCCGATTGCCTTAAAATCCTCTGCCTGATATGTCTCCATAAAATATCCGCGCTTGTCACCGAATACCTGCGGCGTAATAACTTTCAATCCTTCGATTTCACATGTCTCAACTGTTAACTTTCCCATAATGATTTCCTTAATCCTTAATTATTTGTATTTTACTTTGGAAGTATTTTTACAGACCTTCCGCAATATCCTTTAAATACTGTCCGTATGCAGTCTTCATTAAAGGCTCCGCCAGCTTCAAAAGCTGCTCTTTGGAGATAAAGCCTCTCTTATATGCGATTTCCTCGATACAGGAAATATATAATCCCTGTCTTTTCTGGAACGCACAGACAAAATCAGAGGCATCCAAAAGCGCATCATGATTACCGGTATCAAGCCATGCAAATCCGCGTCCCAGAGGTTCTACATGAAGCGTGCCCCTTCTTAAATATTCGTTATTGATGCTTGTAATTTCAATTTCTCCTCTCGCAGAAGGCTTTACATTCTTTGCAATTTCCACAACATCATTGTCGTAAAAATAAAGGCCCGGAACCGCATAATTGCTCTTCGGATGCTCCGGCTTTTCCTCGATGGAAATCGCTTTTCCGCTTTCATCAAATTCCACAACGCCGTACTCTCTCGGATCTCTTACATAGTATCCGAAAATCGTAGCGCCGACTTCTCTCGCCGCAACCTCACGAAGCACCTTGGAGAAACTCTGACCATAGAAAATATTATCGCCGAGAATCAATGCCACACTGTCACTTCCGATAAACTTTTCACCGATGATAAATGCGTCCGCAAGTCCTCTCGGATATTCCTGTACGGCATATTCCATCGAAAGACCTAAGTCGCTTCCGTCTCCAAACAATTCTTCAAATACGGGCAAATCCCTGGGAGTTGAAATAATCAGAATTTCCCGAATCCCGGCCAGCATCAGAATGGATAAGGGATAATAAATCATCGGCTTATCATATACCGGCATAATCTGTTTGGAAACAGCCTTTGTTAAGGGATATAATCTGGTGCCGGATCCGCCGGCGAGAATAATACCTTTCATGAAAAACTCCTTTTAAGTCTTAATTCAAAGCGGATTATCTTCCGCGATACATATCATCGTAATATTTCTGATAATCACCGCTCGTAACATTCTTCATCCAGTCTTCATGTTCGAAATACCACTGAATGGTTAAACGGATTCCGTCCTTAAACATGGTTTCCGGCTCCCAGCCGAGATCGGCTTTGATTTTGTCCGGTGCAATCGCATATCTTCTGTCATGTCCTTTACGGTCGGTAACATAAGTGATTAAATCACGATTGATATATGCTTTTCTCGGATCCCCTTCCGGAAGCATTTCCTGAAGCGTATCCAGAATGATTTCAATGATTTCGATATTCTGCTTTTCGTTATGACCGCCGATGTTGTAACGTTCAAACAGTTTTCCCTGTTCCTGAACCATATCGATTGCCTTTGCATGATCCATAACATAGAGCCAGTCACGAACATTCTTTCCGTCGCCGTATACCGGAAGTTTCTTCCCCTGAAGTGCATTGTTGATGATAAGCGGAATCAGTTTTTCCGGGAACTGATACGGTCCGTAATTGTTCGAACAGTTCGTAATGTTTGCAGGGAATTTATAGGTATCCATATAAGCTTTTACCAAAAGATCGGAACTCGCTTTACTGGAAGAATACGGGGAGTGCGGATCAATCGGGGATGTTTCGTAAAAATATGCATCCGGATCATCCGGAAGAGAACCGTATACTTCATCGGTGGAAACGTGAAGGAATTTTTTGCCCTCCTTAAAGCTTCCGTCGGGAAGTTCCCATGCTGCCTTTGCACAGTTTAACATAACCGCGGTTCCCAAAACGTTTGTATTGACGAATACCTCCGGATTTTTAATGGAACGGTCCACATGACTCTCCGCCGCAAAATGAACCACACGGTCGATGTCATTTTCCTCAAAAATCTTTGAAATTGCAGCTTTATCGGTAATATCCGCTCTGACAAAAGTGTAATTCGGCAGATTCTCAATATCCTTTAAGTTTTCAAGATTACCTGCATAGGTCAATACGTCCACATTGATAATACGGATTTCTTCCCCGTACTTTTTAAACATATAGTGGATATAATTGGACCCGATAAATCCGGCACCGCCTGTCACAAGATAAGTTCTCATAATGAATCTCCAATCTTTTTTATTTTTATTTCATCTCTTTACAAAACACAAAATCCGTCCGTGGCCCGGGAACATTCCCCGGCGCATAGACAAACCCTGTATATTATACCATAAAAGCCCCTTTTTATCAACAAGTCGGTATGTTTGTCGAATCCACGTAAACCGTATAATCCTTAGAGGAATAAAACTCCACATATCCGTATTCCTCAAGGCTTTCATCGATATAATGATTCTTATTCAGGATAATGTAATGACAGCCCCTCTCCCTGGCAAGCTTTGTAAGCATATAGGAATTCGAAACATCCTTAATCATTTCCGATTCCAGTTCATCGATGAATCCCCATCTTGCCACAAGGGTCTCATATCCGTATGGCATTTTGATATACGGGGTATACTGTCTGATATACGGTACCAGCTCATGCGGGAAAAGCGCTTCCACTTCCCTTCCCGGAACATTGATGGCATCGCAGAGTTCGATCACCTGCGACGGAATCTGATAGGCATTTTCGGCAGGAACCATGACAGGACTCTGATATCCCGGATTTCCGCCGATTGCGACACAAATCATCGCCACAGCCCCGACTGCAAAGCTTAACCAGCGGAATTTGATTTTTTCCATGAATACAATGGTTGCGTATGCCGATACTGCCGTAATCGGAATCAGCCACAAATACCGGTAAAAGGTTTCACCCTCATGGAAAACATCGCAGATTAAGTACGGAAACAGCGGAACAAAGAAAATCGCAATCACGGCAATCGGGTATTCCGTCATCATTTTTCGCAGTGCCTTGTCCCGTTCACGAACCAGTAAAAAAATCAAAGCCGTAATAAAATACAAAAGTAAAAGCCCGTTTCCGCCGAAAGCCAGAACGGTCTGAAAGGACAGTTTTAAATTGTTGACCATCGCATTTATCATTCCGTCCTCCCTTACGTAACAATTTTATAAACAAGTGCCGCAATGGCAACCGGCAGGATTGCAAGCAAAGTCACGGGCAATACGGACCATTTTTTCCGGTATTCGCCTACAATCAATGCCCCGAGTAAAAACATCGGCGGAAGAAGCAACAGACCGGAGGTAGCATTCGTAAGTGCCGCAAGCATGGTAGTCCCGGCAGCGATTCCATAAAACAGTCTCTTGTGACGCCATATTTTTCCGGTTTCTTCCTCGCGGATTAACAAAAGCATCAAAAGAAACGCGAACGGTATGCAGAAATTCGCAATTACGCTTTTCCCCTGCCAGGTTCTCGTAATTAAAAACGTGGCGGTGGTATATAAAGAAACATTTCCGAATACATCGAAAACACAGACAAAATCCGCAAATAAAGCCGCATTTTCCTCTTTCTCCGGGAATAATAATTTTCCGATGTTATAAAATACGATGTAATGCAGAACAAGGAGAATATCGGCATATACGATATGACCCGTTATGGCCGGGTGAAGTTTGATGCAGTTTGAAAGATATGCCAGAAAAACACCGCCCGGCGAAAGCGCATGGCGGACATCAAGCCCGGTTTCAAAGCCGGTATAGGGATCCAGCACATACATGGAATTATCAAAATAAGAATTCACTGCCGTTCCGAGAAAGAATGCATCATCCCCGTCCGTAACACCCTGAAACCATCTCGCAAAACACTGAATCACGACAAGCAGAATAAAGGCAATAAAATAGGGATGCATCTTCGGCAGCGCTATGTTCTTCACATCTTTCACGCCGAGAATGGCAAATGCCAGGGATAAGAATCCGACACTTAACCGAAAAATCAGGCAAAGCGTTTTAAAATGCATTCCAAGTAATAACGCCGGGAGATATTCGCACTCAAACAGGGCCATCATGATCAGATAGCCCACTGCGAAAATCATTCCCGGCGAACGGTATTTTTTTTGCAATAATTTACACGGGAAAATCCCCAGGCCAAAAGGCACTGCAATCAGCCAGAAGATTCCCAGTAATACTGTCAATGCCATTTTAATATCCCAAATAACTGGTATTAATATCCACGTTTCCTTTTATACCGTTAATGCGACCTGTGCTGGAACTCTGCCACAAATCATATTTGCCTCTGTAATCCGTCTGGCTGCAATAATGCGCCAGCCAGATTTTGTAAGCATTTAATGCTCCCGCATCCAGATTGTTGTAGAACCAGGATTTGGATGCATATACGCCCGCCGTATATCCGGCAGAACGGACTGTTTCGCAGAATGCCCTGCAGACTGCGGTTCTTTGTGCTTTGCTTAATTTATCCGCTCTGGCATTATGAGAGTTGCTTCCGTATTCGCTGTCGATAAAAATCGGATAGGAAATGCGGTGTCTCTGCGCCATGGAAACTGCCATGGACGCCTCTTCGACAGCCTCCCTCTCATTGATGGCCTGGGAGAAGAAATAAACGCCGACTTTCAGACCCGCTGCTTCCGCACCGGATGCATAGGAATGGAAATTGGGATCCTCAATCAGACCACCCTGTGTACTTCCACGGTAACCGCAGCGGATAATAACGAAGGATACACCGGATTTCTTAACGGCATTCCAGTCAATGGTTCCGTTCCATTTGCTGACATCAATTCCCATTACACCGCTGCCGACGGATAATGTTCCGTCGTTCGCAAAATTATATTTCACTCCGCCGATTACCTGTTCTCCGGTAACGAACTTTCCTTCGGAGTTAAAGTACTTGGTACTTCCGTTTATGTTCTGCCAGCCGAAGAATTTCTCTTCTTTGATGTAGAACACATTGTATTTGTAATAATCCGCATACTTGGCTTCCCTGTAATTCTCACCGTCTTTTACATAAAGTGCGAATACGGTTCCGTCCTCCCTCGTGTATGTAAGCGGTGTATTGGTATCATCCATGGCGGAATTTACCGTAACAACACATGTTGCCGAAAGGGTTTTTCCGTCCTTTGTTTTTCCGACCGTGGTACAGGTTATGGTAGCCGTTCCTCTTGCGATTCCGACTACGGTTCCGTCCACTCCGACGGTTGCGATTCCGGCATTCGAAGTGCTCCATGTTACGGATTTAACCGCATTCGCTCCCTCTCCCGAAACGGTAGGGGTCAGGGTAAATGATTTATTAACTCCGACAACAGCCTGATTCTTATCAAGCGTCAGCGATGTAACATACCACGGCAGTGTTGCCGGATTTACCGAAACGATACA
>CACZRH010000015.1 GCA_902783455.1 uncultured Lachnospiraceae bacterium
CAACCGTAACGATTTGCCATTCCAGAACCAAAAATCTTAAGGATGTCTGCAAACGTGCGGATATTCTGATTGTTGCAATCGGTAAGCCCAAAATGATTACCTCGGAATATATCAAAGAGGGTGCGGTTGTAATCGATGTCGGCATTCATCGTCTGGAAGGAAAGAAACTCTGCGGTGATGTTGATTTTGATGATGTTGCGCCGCATACATCCGCCATTACGCCGGTTCCGGGCGGAGTCGGACCGATGACAAT
This sequence comes from uncultured Lachnospiraceae bacterium, assembly GCA_902783455.1. Classification (GTDB taxonomy): domain Bacteria; phylum Bacillota; class Clostridia; order Lachnospirales; family Lachnospiraceae; genus UBA3766. The sequence goes on from CACZRH010000015.1 coordinate 254, forward strand.
TGCAATGCTGATGAAAAACTGTGTGGACAGTGTTAACCTGTAAAATATGGATTTTATGGTTTTCTAAATAATAGAGATATTTGAACGGATTGGAGAGTACTATGACTTGTCCGAAATGTGGGGCAAAAATTGAAGAAGGAAAGCTTCTTTGCGGCCGATGCGGCTGTGAGATTAAATATGTTCCGGATTTTGACCCTGAGCTTGAAAACAGTATAAGAGAATCCATGTCCGGTGTTGCGGCTACCATGCGGTCGGATCTGGAAGATGATTATGATGATTTGGATGAAGATTTATTAAACCGTTACGGACTCGGAGATGATGATTTGGATAAATTTCCCACACAGGAAATGCCTTCCAAGAAGACGGTCAGTAAAATGCCGACACAGGAAATCTCTCCGGTCGGAATCCGTAAGATGTCCAAGAAACCCGGATCCGGAAAGAAGAAGGGCAGTTCATCAAAATCTTCTTCGAATCAGACGAAGAAAAATCAATCGAAATACAATCCTTCTGAGGAATCCATCTATGACGGTTTCGAAGAAGATTTCTGGGATGTGGAGGAAGCGCTTGATTTTACCGGAACCGGAAGGATGATTGAAACCATTAAAAACAATCCGGTTTACAGAGTTTTAGCAGTTTTGGTTGCGATTGTATGTATCGGTATTATCGTTTCGGTTGCGGTTTTCGTATCCGATAAAGTAAAAAAGAATTCTTTTGATTATAAATATGAGCAGGCGAAGCAGGCGTATGCGCAGGGCGATTACGCGCATGCCGTAGCATATATGGAATCCGCTGCAAATATGCATTCGGATGATTTGACCGTGCAATATGAACTGGCAGAATATTATGCGAAAAACAATCAGAAGCAGAATGCGATTTTAACCTATCGTAACATTATCCGGGATTTTGATACGGATGTTGTGGTTGCTTATTCCAAGCTGTTTGCGATTTATGAGGAGCTCGGTGATTTTGAAGCAATTAACAATGTTCTTGCGGATTGTAATGATCCGAGTATCATCAACCAGTTTCAGCAGTATCTTGCCAATGCGCCGGAATTTTCCGAGACACCGGGATCGTATGATGATCCGATTTATCTGATTATTTCGGGAAATACATCCGGAAAAATCTATTATACAACGGACGGATCCACTCCGGATAATGAATCTTCCGAGTATACATCCCCATTATATATGGAAAAAGGCGCATTTCATATTAAGGCGATTTATATTAATTCATTCGGGTTAATGAGTCCGATTACGGAAGGGGATTTCAATATTAACGTGGCTGTTCCGGATGCACCTGTCATTACTCCGGAATCCGGTGAATTCGAAGCTCCTGAAATGATAGCGGTGGAAGAAATACCGGAAGACTGTGTCGTATACTATACAACTGACAGTACGCTTCCGACAAAGGACAGCAATGTCTATAAGAATCCACTTCTGATGCCGCTTGGTGATTCAACCTTCCAGTTTGTAACCTATAATTTTGAAGACGTGCCAAGCGAACCGACCATCGTAGAATATACTTATCTTCCGGATGAAACCAAAGTTACCGCAGCAGATGCGGCAAATCTGATTACGGTATATCGTATGTCACTCGGTGGTATGACGGATGTGGACGGAAGTCTTACCGGAGTTTCCGGAAAACTTCTCTTTATGTGCGAAGCAGCATTTAACATTGATGGCGGAGATGATAATCCGGAGAATGATAAAACCTATTTTGTTGTAATCGAGTATTATCAGGATCCGAATTCCGGTTCCATGATGAAGACCGGCTATATGTATGCGGTTTCCATGGAAGATATCAATGATTATGGTACCTTAAAGGTGAACGAAAACGGCGATTATGTTTATTCCAGAGTTGGAATTCCGGGATTGCTTCCCCAGCCGGGAGAAGAACAACAATAGCCTACAGAATAGATAGTATTAATAATTTAACATAAAAAAGTAAGGAAACATTATAAGGAAGGATGAAAAATGTACAAGATTCTTGAAGCAAAAGAACTTGCGGCGAACATTTACAAATGGGTTGTGGAAGCTCCCAGATGTGCCGCAAACTGTGAACCGGGACAATTTGTTATTGTCAGAGCATTTGATGACTCAGAGCGTATTCCGCTTACCATTTGTCATTTTGACCGTGAAGCGGGAACCGTTACCATCGTGGTACAGGTAATCGGAGAAGGAACTTATCTGATGTCTTCTTTAAAAGAAGGCGATTATTTCCATGATTTTGTCGGACCTTTAGGCAAACCGTCCGAATTTGTGGAAGAGGATGTCGATTCCCTGAAGGATAAAAAATTCCTTTTTGTTGCAGGCGGACTTGGAACCGCACCTGTATATCCCCAGGTAAAATGGATGCATGAACATGGTATCGATGTGGATGTAATTGTAGGAGCAAAGACAAAAGATTTAGTAATCATGGAAGAGGAAATGTCCAAGGTTGCAGGAAATCTTTATATTACAACCGATGATGGTTCATACGGAAGAAGCGGTATGGTTACCAAGGTTGTGGAAGACCTTTATGCGGAAGGAAAACAGTATGATATCTGTGTAACCATCGGTCCGATGACTATGATGAAATTCGTTTGTCTGCTTACGAAAGAATTAAATCTTCACACAATTGTTTCCATGAACCCGATTATGGTTGACGGAACCGGTATGTGTGGAGCATGCCGATTAAAGGTGGGAGACGAAATTAAATTTGCATGTGTCGACGGACCGGAATTTGACGGACATTTAGTTGATTTCGATCAGGCAATGAAACGTCAGCAGATGTACAAGACAAAGGAAGGAAGAGCATTACTTGCGGCGAAAGAAGGTGCAACCCACCACGGCGGATGCGGTAATTGCGGAGGTGAAGAGTAATGGACGTAATGAAGAAAGTACCGATTAAGGAACAGGACCCCAAAGTTCGTGCTACGAATTTTGAAGAGGTTTGTCTTGGATATAGCAAAGAAGAAGCTATGGAAGAAGCTTCCAGATGTTTAAACTGCAAGAATCCGCTTTGCGTACAGGGATGCCCGGTATCCATTCATATTCCGGATTTTATCCGTCAGGTAAAAGAAGGCGATTTTGAAGGCGCATATCATACCATAACGATGTCTTCCTCGCTTCCTGCGGTTTGCGGCCGTGTATGCCCTCAGGAATCACAGTGTGAAGGCAAATGTGTCCGCGGAATCAAGGGAGAAGCGGTATCCATCGGAAAACTTGAGCGTTTTGTAGCGGACTGGGCATTTGAGAATAATGTTCATCCGAAGGCAAATCCGGATAAAAACGGAAAAAAGGTTGCCGTAATCGGTTCCGGTCCTTCCGGATTATCCTGTGCGGGTGATCTTGCGAAACTCGGATATGATGTAACCGTTTTTGAAGCACTTCACGAACTCGGCGGTGTGCTTGTTTACGGTATTCCGGAATTCCGTCTTCCGAAAGAAAGAGTCGTAAAAAAGGAAATCGAGAATGTTAAGGCACTCGGCGTTAAATTCGAAACCAATGTTATCATTGGAAAGAGTGTTACCATTGATGAACTGATGGAAAAAGAAAATTTTGATGCCGTATTTATCGGATCCGGTGCCGGACTTCCGAAATTTATGGGAATCCCCGGTGAAAACTTAAGCGGTGTTTTTTCCGCAAATGAGTATTTAACCAGAAGCAACCTGATGAAGGCTTTTGACCCCGATTCCACAACACCGATTATGATTGGAAAGAAATGTGTTGTTGTCGGCGGCGGAAATGTTGCAATGGATGCTGCAAGAACTGCACTCAGACTCGGCTCAGAAGTATATATCGTATACAGAAGAAGCGAGGCAGAGCTTCCCGCACGTGCAGAAGAAGTTCATCATGCAAAAGAAGAAGGAATCGAATTCCATTTACTTACCAATCCGGTTGAAATTTTAGAAGACGAAAACGGCTGGGTAAAAGGAATTAAATGTATCAAGATGGAGCTCGGCGAGCCGGATGCTTCCGGAAGAAGACGCCCCGTGGAAATTCCGGGAAGCGAATATGTAATCGACTGCGATGTTGTAATCATGGCACTCGGAACTTCTCCGAATCCGCTTATTTCCTCTACCACGAAGGGTCTTGAGATTAACGGAAGAAAATGCATTATTGCCGAAGAAAACGGTGCTACCACCAAGGAAGGCGTATATGCTGGCGGAGATGCTGTTACAGGTGCTGCAACCGTAATTCTTGCCATGGGAGCAGGAAGAGCTGCAGCAAAAGGAATTGACGAATATTTAAACAGCTGATTAATAAAAAAATGAAATTCGGAGAGTGACGGTATGCCCTGGTGTCCGAAATGCAGAAATGAATACAGAGCCGGTTTTACGGTATGCGCTGACTGCGGCGTGGAACTGGTTGAAAAACTCGGTGAAAAGGAGGAAAAGAAATCCTCCCTTTTTACCGCGTCCGTTGTTGATATGGATCATCTGATGGAATTTTTGAAAGCGTCCGATATCAAAGGGGTATCCGTTCAGGATAACGGCGACGGAACCGCTGATTTAATGGTTGAGGATAAGCATCGTAAAGAAGTGTCGTTTGCAGTGAAAACATATTCCGAAAGAAGAAGGGAAGAGATGGAGGAATATGCAGTAAAACAGCAGGAACGGCTTCATGAAGTCTTCGGAGACGAAGATGACGACGATGAGGATGAGGAAGAAGAAATCACGAAGGATTCGGATGATTTCGATGATGATTCTGATGAAGATTCCGATGAGGAAGAAGCGCCCGAAAAAGAGAAAATTTATCGTTCTTCCAAAGAAAAAGCGGATGATGCCAAGAATTCCGCAATTGCTCTTTGTCTGATGGGCGTTTTGGGACTCACGTTTGAAGCACTTGTAGTATTCCATGTACTTCCGCTTCAGATTAACGGCACTTCCGGAAAAGTGCTGTATGCTTTTCTGGCGGCTGTATTTTTGGTATTAATTGTCAGCGGAATTCTTTCGTTTTTTACTGCAAAAAGACTTCGTGCGAATATCGTGGATGAAAGTAAACTGAAAGAAGACATCCTTGCATTTTGCCGATTAGAGGCCGTAGAGACCGCAAATAAAATGATTCCTTCTTCCGACAAGGAAGATGAAAGTATTTATTTTGCGCGGATTGACTTCTTAAAAAGCGCTATTAAAAGGGAACCGAAGTTTCAGGATGTGGATGATGTAACGATAGACGGATTACTCGACGAAAATTATCAGAATCTGTTTGGGTGATTTCGTCCGTTTGGTTAATAAAAAATGAAAATCACAATTCTTTGTGTCGGTAAAATCAAAGAAAGCTTTTACAGGGAAGCAATTGAAGAATATGCAAAACGACTTGGCAAATATTGTAAATTTTCCGTAATCGAGGTGCCGGATGAGGAATGTCCGGAAAGTGCTTCGGCTGCGGAAGAAGAAATCGTTAAGAAAAAAGAGGGCGAAAAGCTCTTAAAGAAAATTCCGTCTTCCGCATATGTATATGCGCTTACGATAGACGGAAAAAAGCGTGATAGTGTCGGTTTTTCCGATGATTTACAAAAAATATTTCTCTCCGGAAAGAATGAAGTCTGTTTTATTATAGGCGGATCCTTAGGTCTTTCGGAAGAAGTACTGAATGCCTGCAATGCGAAATTAAGCTTTTCCGATATGACATTTCCGCATCAGCTGATGCGGGTGATTCTCTCCGAGCAGATCTACCGGGCGTTTCGGATTATGAATCATGAGCCGTATCATAAATAAGCGGACAAAAATGAGGTAAAGACCATGCGCATGTACGACCTGATTATGAAAAAAAGAAACGGTGAAGCTCTTACCGCAGAAGAAATACATTATATGATTGACGGCTATACGAAAGGCGAGATTCCTGATTATCAGATGTCTGCCTTTACAATGGCCGTTTATTTTCGTGGAATGAATGAGGAGGAAACCTACCATCTGACCATGGAAATGGCAAACAGCGGAGAGCTGCTTGATTTGTCCGATATTCCGGGGATTAAGGTCGATAAGCATTCTACCGGCGGGGTCGGAGACAAGACATCTTTAGCGGTTATGCCTTTATTAGCCTCCTTTGGATTAAAGAGTGCAAAAATGTCAGGCCGCGGATTGGGACATACGGGCGGAACCGTTGATAAACTTGAAAGCTTTACAGGATTTCATACGGAAATTTCAATGGATCAGTTTATGGACCAGGTGAAAAATGTCGGAATTTCCATCATTGGACAGACAAAGGATTTAGCTCCGGCGGATAAGAAGCTTTATGCGCTTCGGGATGTTACCGCAACGGTAGAAAACATTTCCTTAATCGCTTCCTCCATTATGAGTAAAAAACTCGCAGCCGGTGCAAGCGTGATTTTGCTTGATGTTAAAACCGGAAGCGGAGCATTCATGAAAACAAAGGAGGATTCCGAAAGTCTGGCCCGTGAAATGGTCAAAATCGGGAAAAATGCCGGTCGTACCATGATTGCGGTAATCTCTGATATGAATCAGCCTCTCGGAAATGCAGTCGGAAATGCACTGGAAGTAAAAGAAGCCATTGCAACGCTGAATGGGGAAGGACCTGCTGATTTTACAAAGCTGGTATATGAAATTGTTTCTGAGTTTTTAATAAAAACAGGAATTGCCGATACCAAAGAAAATGCTTTTTCCATGATCGATGAAAAAATCAGAAATAAGGAAGGCCTCGAAAAACTTGCACAGTTTGTTAAAGCACAGGGCGGAAATGCAGAGGAAGTCTATCATCCGGAACTTCTTCCGAAAGCGGAATATGTGATGGAAATCCGAACGGAAAAAGAAGGCTATATCTCCAGAATTCAGTGTGAAGAAATCGGAATCTGCTCCATGATGTTGGGCGGAGGAAGAGAAAAGAAGGAAGATCTTATTGACCCGGCTGTTGGCATTGTGTTGACCAAAAAGGTCGGCAATTATGTAAAAAATGGCGATGTGCTTGCCTTGATGCATTATAATTCCGCAGAACACATACCGCCTTTAAATGCGGTGAAAAGATTCCTGAATGCATATGAATTTTCAAATGAAAAGCCGGATGAGCTGCCTTTGATTCATGGAATCATTGACTGATACAGTTTTTTAAAGAAAAGAGATTTATGAGCGAAAAGACAACCTATAAAATGGAAATCGATGCCGAACATATGAGAAATATTTTCGGCGAAGGGGATCATTATATACAGAAAATCGAACAGGAACTGCATGTCGTGATTGTAAACCGTGACGGTTACTTAAATGTGACCGGAAGTGATCAGGATGCGAAAAAAGCGGTAGCATTACTGTCCGAATTATCCGAATTGTCCGGAAAAGGCCGGATTATAGAAGAGCAAAAGGTGAATTACGGAATTGAAATGTCCAAGGAAAGCAGGGAAAACGTGCTTCTTAATATTGATGAAGACACGATTTGCCATACGGTGAACGGCAAAGTCGTAAAGCCGATGACTTTGGGACAAAAACAGTATGTGGATGCGATTCGTAAGAATATGATTGTGTTCGGTCTCGGACCTGCGGGAACCGGCAAAACCTATCTTGCCATGGCGATGGCAATTACGGCTTTTAAAAACGAAGAGGTCGGACGTATTATTTTAACCAGACCTGCAATCGAAGCAGGAGAAAAGCTCGGTTTTTTACCCGGTGATTTGCAAAGCAAGGTAGATCCCTATTTACGACCGCTTTATGATGCGCTGTATCAGATTATGGGCGCTGACGCTTTTATAAAGAACATGGAAAAAGGTCTTATTGAAGTGGCTCCGTTAGCCTATATGCGTGGACGGACGTTAGATAATGCCTATATCATTCTTGATGAGGCACAAAATACCACTCCGGCGCAGATGAAAATGTTTTTAACGCGTATCGGATACGGTTCGAAAGTGATTGTAACCGGTGATGCAACGCAGAAGGATTTGCCGAAGGATGTTACCTCCGGCCTTGATGTGGCAATCAAAGTTTTAGCAGGAATTGATGATATTGAAATCTGCAGACTGACCGGAAAGGATGTTGTTCGTCATCCGCTGGTTCAAAAGATTGTAAATGCATATGAAAAATATGAGTCAAAACAAAATGGCAGCAAGCCGAAAAACGGCAGAAAATAACAGGTGTTTTTATGCTTTTATTCTTAGATAATGAAACGGAATATGCACCGGATTTTGATCTGACAGATACGGCATCCAAAGTGATTGATTATATACTGAGTGAAGAAGGATGTCCGTTTGAATGTGAAGTGAATCTTACGATTACCGATAATGAGGGAATCCGGGAAATAAATAAAGAATACCGGAATATGGATTCCGCAACGGATGTATTATCGTTTCCGGTATTGGAATTTGATTTACCCGCTGATTTTGCACCGTTTGAAGAAGCGGGAGAACAATTGACGGATGTGAATCCGGATACCGGTAATGTTATGCTTGGCGATATCATGATTTCCAAAGACCGGGTGATTTCTCAGGCAAAGGAATACGGGCATTCCGAAAAACGTGAATTTGCTTTTTTGGTTGCGCATTCCGTATTGCATCTGCTCGGATATGATCATATGACGAAGGAAGATGCCGAAGTGATGGAAGAAAAGCAGGGGAAATACCTTGATGAACTTGGCATTAACCGGAATCCGGCATGATATAAAAAGGTTTTAATAATCAGCACAGTTTGTTTTATGAATGCATTCGTTTTTTTAAGTATCATTGTTTTATTCAGATAAAAGGGCAGCTTTATGAGTAAAGAAAAGAAACAATCGATAGCAGGAGGAATTCTTGTTCAGGGCGGAATTCTGGCAATTGCCGGAATTATTGCCAGGGCAATCGGTTTGGTCAGAAGAATTCCGCTTACCAATATTATCGGAGATGTCGGAAACGGTTATTATGCGAATGCATATGAAATCTATTCCATCGTGTTATTGCTTTCATCCTATTCCCTTCCCGTTGCGATTTCCAGACTGGTGGCAGCAAGAACGGAAAAGGGTCAGATTAAGAATACGCAGAAGTATTTTTACGGAGCTTTGCTTTTTGCACTGATTTCCGGCGGTCTTTCCTGCATTCTGGTATTGATTTTTGCAGATGTTCTGGCAACGAATATCATGAGCGAACCGAAATCGGCGATGGCACTTCGTGTTTTAGCACCCACGCTTTTGATTTTTGCCGTGATGGGTGCCATCCGCGGATATTTCCAGGGAAAAGGAACCATGGTAGTTACGGCAATTTCCCAGATCATTGAGCAAATTGTTTTGGTTGTTACATCGCTTGTTTTTGCATCCCTGTTTTTCCAAATCGGAACAAAATTCGGAAATGTCATGATGGATGAAAAATTTGCTCCGGCGCTTGGTGCGGCAGGTGCTACGGTTGGGTGCGGAATGGGCGCACTGGCTTCGCTTTTGTATGTTGCCGTAAATTATCAGCTGTATGTAAAAAAACACATTCAGAAGGAAGTTGCTCTGGATGCGACAAAACGAACGGAAAAAATGGGAAAAGTCATGCTGACTATTTTCCTGACGGTTGTTCCGTTTATTTTAAGTACGGTCATCTATAATGTTTCCGGTATTTTAAACCAGTCTTTGTACAACCATTATATGGAGGGAATCGGAGAAATTGATTTAAAAACACTTGCCATGGGCGTATATTCCGGTAAATATAAGGTTTTAATCAATCTGCCAATTGCTTTTGCCAATGCGATGGTTTCAACCATTGTTCCGTCGCTCTCAGCAAGCATTACCAAGAATGACCATCTGACCGCCCGTATGAAGGTGGGGACCGCAATTCGCATTACCATGATTATTACAATTCCCTGTGCGGTCGGACTGGCTGTACTGGGGCGTCCCATCGTGGATATGCTGTTTAACGGAGAAATCGACATGGCGGCAAGAATGCTTTATATCGGAACCCTTTCCATTATTTTCTTTGCATTGTCAACACTCGGAAACGGTGTTTTGCAGGGAATCGGGAAAATAAATATTCCTGTTATCAATGCCGCAATCGCACTGGTATTTAATGTTTTGTCATTGCTTTTATTCCTTCACGGATTCAAAATCGGCATTTATGCGGTTGTTCTGGCAAATATGATTTTTTCCCTGATTATGTGTGTATTAAATCATGTTGCGATTCACCGGTTTTTACATTACAAACAGGAGATGAAGAGAACATTTCTGATTCCGCTTCTTTGTTCCGTCATTATGGGTGTGATTATTTTTCTGGTTTATATTCTCTTTAAACTGTTCCTGCCGGATTATGCGGCCTGCTTAATAGCAATCGGAGTCGGCGTGATTGTATATCTGATTACGATGGCGATTTTTAAAGGAATTACATCGGAAATCTTTAAGAGTCTGCCGATGGGAGACCAGCTTCTTACCATGTTTCGTCGATTCGGACTGTTTCGGAATTAGATGAGGAAACCAAACAGATTATCTGATTAAAAATATGGATTCGAAAAATCATTCAAAACAAAAGAAAATTGCAGTTATCGGAGCCGGTGCAGCAGGTCTTGTGGCGGCTTTTTATGCTCTTGAAAAAGGAAATCAGGTCATTGTTTTTGAGAAAAATGAAATTGCGGGGAAGAAGCTTCGTATCACCGGAAACGGCCGCTGCAATTTCTCGAATGCGGATTTATCCTTCGTGCATTACGAACATTATTCCGATTGCGAGGGTGCTGATTTCCCGGATTCCAATACATCGGAACATGATTTGCACATCATTTCTTCGATTCTTGAAAAAAACGGAAGAGACGAATTTATTGCATTCTTAAACAAATGCGGAATTCCGTCTTTTGAAAAGAACGGATATTTTTATCCCTTATCTGAACGTGCAGGAGAATTATGCGATCTTTTGGTGAAAGTACTACGAAGAAAAGGAGTTACTTTCCGTTTTGGCTGTAATGTCCGTGAAATACTTAGAAATACGGATGAGACCTTTAATCTTTTCGGGGAAAAATATCATTCTCTGATTCTGGCATGCGGAGGAAAGGCAGCACCATCTACCGGAAGTGATGGTGGCGGTTTTAAACTTGCAAGGTCATTTGGTCACAGCGTGAGTTTTACCTATCCGGTACTGGTTCCGCTATATTCCGACCCGGCTTTATTAAGAACCGTTTCCGGTGTCAGAATCAAGGCAAAAGCATTTGGAATTGTGGACGGAGAAGTATTATCCTCGGACAGCGGAGAAATACAGTTTACCGATACATCCGTTTCGGGAATTCCTGTCTTTCAGTTAAGCAGACATTTAACCAGGGCGATTGAAGAAAAAAGAGATGTCCGGATTCGTGTGGATGTGCTTCCGGATCTTTCCAAGGACCGGACAGAGGAGTATATAAATAACAGAAAAGAAGCGCTTGGACCGGTTTCCTTTGAAGAATTCTTTGAAGGTATTTTTCCGAAGAAATATTATGAAATGCTTCTTTTGCGTTTTGAGGAATTTGAAAAAAACACGCGTAATAAAGATTCGGAATCTGTAAATGACTTTTTTGATTTGGAGCAAAGAGAAGAGGCATTTATTGATTTTGCGAAAAACTTTGAATTTCAGATCTCGGGGCATGCCGGATTTGAGAACGCGCAGTGTACAAGAGGCGGCGTTTTGTTATCTGAAATGAAGGAATCACTGGAATCCCGACTCGTTCCGAATTTATATATCATCGGCGAAATGCTGGATGTGGACGGTGACTGCGGCGGTTATAATCTGCAGTGGGCATTTTCAAGCGGAAAAACAGTGGGGGACGAAGTATGAAATATACTTATGAACTCAGTGTCCCGGCAGATCGTAACGGATCCGGTTTTTTATTTAAAAAGCTTGGAATAGTCGAAACGGATTTAAAAAATCTTGAAATCTTAAAAAAATCCATTGATGCCAGAAAAAAACCGGAGATTTTTCTGAAGTATCATTTCCTCTTAGAACCCGTTAATCAGGAAATTGAAAAAAGAATTGTAAAAAGAGGAGCAAAAGCTTCCGCGCCAAGGACAGATTATATCTGGCCGGAAAATGTTTTATCCGTGCAAACAAATAATCAGGAAAACAGATTGCGTCCCGTGATCGTGGGGTTCGGTCCGGCGGGGATTTTTGCAGCACTTTATCTGGCAAGAGCCGGAATGCGCCCGATTGTAATAGAGCGAGGCGCAGAAATGTCAAAGCGTATCCATGCGGTAGAGGAATTTCATAACGGAGGCGCATTAAATCCGGATACCAATGTGCAGTTCGGGGAAGGCGGTGCCGGGACGTTTTCCGACGGGAAACTAAATACCGGTGTGAAGGACAAATCCGGACGAAACCGCGCTGTATTGGAAGTGTTTCATGAATTCGGTGCTCCAAAAGATATTCTTTATGACGGGCGGGCACATATCGGAACCGATGTAATTCGGAAAGTGGTTGTTAATATCCGTAAAGAAATAGAACGGCTTGGCGGGGAAGTATGGTTTCAAACGAAATTAATAAAACCGGAGATAAAGGATGGAAAGCTTTGCGGGATTTGGATTGAGGAAGACC
>CACZRH010000016.1 GCA_902783455.1 uncultured Lachnospiraceae bacterium
AAATGAAGCGTTTCCATAACCATAATTCGAAGGGAACGAAGCGCCGTATCTCCGGATGTAATCGGAAGCACAATAACTCCGATGACTGCGATGAGGCCGCCGATTTTTCCAAGCATGCTGTTTGCAATAAGTGCAACTACAAGTGTAGGTGAATTATGAAGCTGATCATTTGTTGCAATTCCGGCACTTACAGCACCCATTGCGGCTGCTGCCCATACCATTGCTATAAAGCCTTCGAGAACCATCATATCGTAGAAGGTGGTCCGGCCTTCATGTTCGTTTTCCACCGTACGGGAAATAATGGTCGCCTGTGTGGAATGGAAACCGGATACGATTCCGCATGCCACCGTCACGAAGAAAATCGGAATAAAATGTTCGCCGTACGGATTGAAGAAGGAAAGACTGCCGTCCCAGAGTTCCGGGAGACGATATCCTTTTACAAACAAACCAATGAAAATGCCGACTGCGGAAAGTAACAGAATGGCGCCGAAAATCGGATAGATTTTTCCGATGATTTTATCAATCGGCAAAATGGTTGCTATTGCAAAATAAATGAAAATTACGCCGTATACAATCCATATTGCGGGATTCGAAACAGTGCTCTCTCCCTTTAAAATTTCCACAACAAACAAGTCACCCGGCATATAAACAAATACCGCCGCAACCAAAAGCATGATGAAACAAACAAAAATATTGTAGATGACATGCAGATATTTCCCAAGAAACTGTCCGATTAATGCCGGCATCTGCTTTCCACTGTTTCGCATAGAAATCATGCCGCATAAAAAATCGTGAACCGCGCCGCCGATAACACATCCGATTGGAATCGTAATAAATGCAATCGGTCCGAATAAGGCGCCCTGAATCGGTCCCAAAATCGGGCCGGTACCTGCAATATTTAATAATTCGATGAGGCAGTTTTTCCATTTTTTCATCGGAACATAGTCAACGCCATCGTAATGCGTTTTTGCAGGCGTTTCGGCATCCGTCGGTTTTATTATTTTTTCGATAAATCTTCCGTAGAAGAACGCACCGACACCCAAAATAACCAAACCTATTATAAATGAGATCATTCTCTTCTTCCTTTCCGGCAGGCTTCGAACTTGTCTCTAAAGCATACTTGACTCTGTTATAATCCGTTTCCTTTTTATGTTTCCGGATAAAGCTATACTATACTTTACTCTGCTCCCTCGGCAACCTTCTCGGCATGCTCCTTCTGAATATCGGGATCAAAAGAAAGCATCGGCTCAACATCCGTTTTTCCTTTGATTTTACGGTCCGTATAATTGCGTGTGAGTTTATATACGAGCGGTGCCAAAGACAGCACACCGATTAAGTTCGGAATCATCATAAATCCGTTAAAGGTATCGGAAATATCCCATGCCAGCGAAGAGGTCGCAAGAGCACCGACTACCATGAAAAGCACGAAAATAAAGCGATATACGATAACTGCCTTTTCATTCAGCAAATACTCCACCGCCTTGCTGCCGTAATGCGACCAGCCAAGTACCGTGGTGAATGCAAAGAGGAAAATGGCAACCGCAATAAACATTTCACCCGCCGGACCGAATACACCGCCGAATGCCTTGGCTACCAGATTCGCATCGGAAACATTATTGGCTAAAGCCAGTTCTTCCATAAAGTTTCCGGTTTCCAAATCGATATAGCCGGAAGTAAGCACTACCAAAGCGGTCATGGAACAAACCACGAAGGTATCCGCAAACACTTCGAAAATTCCCCAGAGTCCCTGTTTTACAGGCTCCTTTACATCGGAATTGGAATGTACCATAACGGAAGAACCAAGACCGGCTTCATTCGAGAATACGCCTCTCTTACAGCCCTGCGTAATCGCAAGTTTAAACATGGCACCGACCGTTCCGCCGGCAATTGCTTTTGCGCCGAACGCAAATTTAAAAATTGACAAGAATGCAGGTCCCACACTCTTAAAATGATAGCAGATAATAACCAGCGCCCCGATTACATAAAGAATCGCCATAAACGGCACTACCTTTTCCGCAACGGCAGCAATTCTTTTGACCCCGCCGATGATGATTGTGGCTCCGATAATCATTATAAAGATTCCGATACAGAAAGGAATTGTCGGAATGATGCCAAGAATCGGAGGCACATTCACCTTACTGAAAAATGCCGACTGAACATTGATTGTAATTTTATTAATCTGTCCCATATTTCCGATTCCGAATGCAGCCAAAAATGCACATATGGAAAACAGAATGGCCAGAACCTTTCCGATTACCTGAAATGCCTTCGGTTTGTCCTTCCCGCCGAGACCGTCCTGCAGATAGTACATCGGACCACCGGACCACTCGCCGTCTTTATTCTTTCTGCGGAAGAAAATACCAAGGATGTTTTCGGAATAATTTGTCATCATACCGAAGAATGCTGCAACCCACATCCAGAATACCGCACCCGGTCCTCCGATTACTATCGCCGCTGCAACACCGGCGATATTACCGGTTCCGATGGTTGCTGCAAGTGCGGTACAAAGTGCCTGAAACTGGGAAACACTGCCCTGCTCATTTTTGTTATGTGCGGACTTATGAAAAACACCTCCGACGGTTTTCTTCATCCAGTGACCGATATGCGTCACCTGAAAAAATCCGGTTATGCAGCTCATAATGATACCTGTCAGGATCAAAAGCCATAATCCGATTTTCACCCATACAAAACCGTTAACCTTATCATTTACCGATGATACTACATTTACAAATTCTTCCATTTCTCTCCCATCGACATACTATTTCATAAGCATATGCCATTTTTTTTAATTTCCCGCAAAATACGGTTTTCTTTTTCTTTCGGAAACGCTGCTTCTCAATCCTGATGCCGGATTGTCTCACTCAAAAACAATTTCGCGAAGAATCAGCCCCTGCGGAGGAGCTGTCGGTCCGCCGAGCGTCCGGTCCGTCCCTTTTAATATCTCATCAACCCATTCCGGTTCATGACTTCCACGTCCAACCTCAACCAGCGTTCCCGCAATAATCCGTATCATATTGTATAAGAATCCGTTACCCGTGACAACTATTTTTATTTCATCATCTTCTTTGGAACCGATAATCTCTATGGAAAAAATCGTCCGGACCGTGCTCTCCGCCTGGGTATGCACACTGCAAAAGGTTGCAAAATCATGCGTCCCGACCAGGTAAGATGCGGCGGCTCTCATTTTATCCAGATCAAGCTTATATGGAACGGCCCAAAATTCCCGCCGTTTCAAAGGATTCGGGATATCGGAATTGTAAATCCGGTATTCATATGTCTTTTTGACCGATACCCTTCTCGGATGAAAATCCTCCGGGACCTCTTCGGAAGCCACAACCTTTACGTCTTCCGGCAACTTCGTATTCAATGCAATCCCGAAACGGTCCGCCGGAATGGCCGACTCCGTATCAAAAACCGCCACGTTTCCGAGCGCATGAACACCAGCATCGGTACGGCTTGCTCCGATGACCTGAGTCTCTTCCCCGGTCAGTTCTTTTATCGCCCTGTTCAGTTCTCCTTCAACCGTCCGTACTCCCGGCTGGAATTGCCAACCATGAAAGTCCGTGCCGTCATAGGCTGCACGAATCAGAATCCTTCTCATTTCTTCCTTATCCCCTTCAAACAGCTTTTTATAACCGTTGTCTGTATCATAAATTTTTTTCCTGCTGCGATTTTCTTCTTATCCGTATTCCGCTTTAACCGCTTTCTCCTTAATTCAACTTACCTGTTAAATCGACTCGCTTCCGAGCGGTACCAAAGTAAATCCGTTAACGAAATAACCGAGCAACGCCGGAAGAAGCTCTTTCAAGGTTATTCCGAGGAAGATAATTCCCCCAAGATAAGCCAGTAAAATTCCCATCGCGACAAAATCCCTGGCAGAAAGGCGCATTACCTTCATCCGGGTTCTTCCGTTTCCGCCGTGGTAACACCTTGCTTCCATCGCAAGTGCCAGATCTCCGGCTCTGCGAAATGCCGAAACAAAAAGCGGAACCAGAAGAGGAATCAGACAGCCCAGTCGTTTGAAGGGATTTTTATTTTCAAAATCCGCTCCGCGGGCAAGCTGCGCCTTCATGATTTTATCCGTCTCTTCCATCAGAATCGGGATAAAGCGAAGCGCTATCGACATCATCATTGCCATTTCGTGTACCGGAACCCGGAATAGACTAAGCGGCTTAAAAAGGCTTTCGAGACCGTCCGTCAGCTGACTCGGGGTTGTTGTCAGTGTCAGAATCGAGGATCCGATAATCAGGAACAGCAACCGGAAAAACATGCAGATTGCGTTATAGATTCCTTCAAACGTAAGAGCAAATATTCCGAATTCGGCTATAACGGTACCTTTTCCGAGAAACATGTTATACAGCACGGTAAAAAGCATCAAAAAGAAAATGGATTTCATTCCGCGCAACATAAATTTAACCGGAACTTTAGAAATTGCAATCACGATTACCAGAAAAATACCGGCCGCCAAATAACATATGATATTGTTAAAGATGAAAAGGGAAACCATGTAAATCAGCGTTCCGACAAGCTTCACTCTCGGGTCGAGTCTGTGAAGTACGGAATCCGCCTGATAATACTGCCCCAGTGTAATATCTTTTAACATAAAACCCTGCCGATCTCATTCACCGCTTCATCAAGATTTAAAATATCCGTCGATACATTCATTCCGGATTTTTTCAAATCCCGCATAATATAAGTTACCTCCGGAACCGCCAGACCGATTTGTTCCAATTCGTCCGCATGTGTAAAGACCTCCCGGACGTTTCCGTCATATTTTATATTTCCCTTATCCAGAACAAGAATACGCTTTGCATAACGCGCCACATCATCCATGCTGTGGGAAACCAAAAGAACCGTCATTCCGGAATGATTTAGTTTTTTCAATAATCCCAGTATCTCTTCCCTTCCTTTAGGATCCAGTCCCGCAGTGGGCTCATCCAGAATCAGAACGGACGGATTCATGGCAAGAACTCCGGCAATTGCAACGCGTCGTTTCTGTCCGCCCGATATTTCAAACGGGGAGACTTCATAATACTCTTCACTGATTCCGACTTCCTTTAATGCTTCTTTGGCAGCTTCCTCTGCTTCTTTTTCCGATAAGCCAAGATTCTTCGGCCCGAAACAGACATCCTTTAAAACCGTGGTTTCAAAAAGCTGATATTCGGGATACTGAAATACGATTCCGACACTTCGGCGAAGTTTTTTGCGGTCGTATTTTTTATTAAAAACATCTTCCCCGTTTAACAAAACCGTTCCGGAAGAAGGCTTAATGAGTGCATCCAAAAGCTGAATCAGAGTAGTTTTCCCGCTTCCGGTATGTCCCACAATCCCAAGAAATTCGCCTGCTCTTATGGCAACCGACAAATCATCGATCGCCTTTACGCACATGGCCGTTTTCGCCTCATATTCAAAGGTAAGATTCTTTGCCTCGAGAATGACCTCTGTCTCTTCCTTCCGCCGGTCATCTGAAGGATAATCTGCTTTCGCCACCAACTCCTGAACCGTCCCGGCATCTTTAATCTTTGCCGTCAGTTCCTTTACCAGCTCCTTCCGGCTTAAGATCCCTTCCGAAAGATTCATTCCCTTTTCTTTTAACCGATAGGATAATTCGGTTGCCATGGGCAGAGTCATATGATAATTATTCAGTTCATCGGGTGCAGAAAAAATCTCCTTCGGGGTTCCCTGCATCACGATTTTTCCCCGGTCCATTACAAAAATCCGGTCGGAATAGATTGCCTCCTCCATATAATGTGTAATCAGAATAATTGTGATTTTCTCCACACTGTTTAAAGCCCGAGCGGCGCGGATCACCTCGCGCCGTCCCTGCGGATCAAGCATCGCCGTCGGTTCATCCATGATGATGCATTTCGGATGCATGGCCAAAACTCCCGCAATGGAAACCCTTTGCTTTTGCCCGCCGGAAAGTTTTTGCGGTGAGGCTTTGCGATATTCATTCATTTCAACTGTTTTCAGGCTTTCATCAACCCTCTCCCAGATTTCTTCCGTTGGTACTCCCATATTCTCCGGTCCGAAACCGACATCCTCTTCCACCACCGTTCCGATAATCTGATTGTCGGGATTTTGAAAAATCATTCCCGCACACTGTCTGATGGTAAGCAGATTCTTCTCTTCCGCAGTGTCGTATCCGTCTACCAGTACCGTCCCTTCCGTCGGGAACAAAAGCGCATTGATATGCTTTGCCAGCGTGGACTTGCCGGAACCGTTGTGTCCCAGAATGGTAATGAAGTCACCGGTTTTCACATCAAGATCAACCTGATCCAGGGCATGAATTGCTTCCAGTTCATGACCGTCATCATCAACCCTTCTATACTCATATGAAATTTTCTTCATGGAAACAATTGAAGAATTCATGTAGTACTCCAGTTTTTTGATTCTGTTTACCGGCTTATTTATTGCGGCAACAACTGCAGCTGCCCGGTCAAAAACAAAACCAGCGCTATAACCGAAAGATGCGCCGGATAAAATGCATATCCGATCCACTTCGGCATTTTATGTTCGCATCTTCCGTGATACTGCCAGATTAACAGCATGGTCGGAAGGGCATAAATCGTGCTTTCAAAAACGGATGTCATTAAAATCAGGCCGACCGCGTACCCAATCAAAGAAAGCGGAATTCCCTTAAAATCAGGGTGTACTCTCTGTAGGGAAAGGCCGTGATACATTGCGATTCCTCCAACAACACCGACACCGAGATAATCGGTTCTAAGAATGGTCGCAATGCAAAGTGCACCGATTCCCGCAAACACATGCATAGCTATAATCCATTTGTTTTGAAATCCGACCTCATATTCTTTCGCCTGTTTCAAGAGCAGATCGCTGATCCACATATAGGAAAAAAATATGAGTAATGTCCAAAGTACATTCTGCGACCCGATATTAAAAAGTGTTTTGGACTGAACCAGATCAAACGGTACTTCGGAAATAACGGCACAGATGAAAAGACGCAGGAAAAATCTCGGTTTGGAACGGGTTCTTAAGAATCCGTCCGCTAACAGGAATAAAAATAAAGGAAATGCGCTTCTCCCGATTACATTACATATGATTCCGATTACTATAAAAATCCTGTTCGTTTCCGGAAAAAATGCATAACCGGCATGATCGATTAACATAGTGATCATGGCAATCCACTTTATCGTTGTGCGGTCAATTCCTTTCATCATTTCTCCAAATTAAAATCCGTTTTCACAGTCAGCAAAAACACATAAAATGCCTTCAATATCATACACAAAAAACAGGGAAAAATCAAACAGAGCCTCCGATATCCCGGAGGCTCTGATAAGAAATATATTAATTGTATTAATATTACAGTGCTTTGGAAAGAGAAGTGGGATCCGGCGAAACTGCCAGAGCATCAGCTCTTTCGATTAATCCACGACGAACCAGAGAAGCAAGGTCATCATTCATGGTCTTCATACCCTGGGAACGTCCGGACTGGATTGCGGAGTTAATCTGGTTTGTCTTCTGCTCTGCAATCATGTTCTTAATCGCATAGTTTGCAATCATGGTTTCCGTTGCAACTACACGTCCCTGACCGTTTGCCAGAGGAAGCAGCTGCTGGGAGAATACTGCCTGGATAACGTTTACGAACTGTGCACGAATCTGTTCCTGTGTATCTGCAGGGCAGGCATCAATGATACGCTCAACGGTCTGTGCTGCGGATGTGGTATGCAGTGTGGAAAGAACAAGGTGACCGGTTTCAGCTGCGGTAATCGCTGCGGAAATGGTCTCATAGTCTCTCATTTCACCTACGAGAATGATATCCGGGTCTTCACGAAGTACGGATCTTAATGCACCATGGAAGCTTGCAACGTCACGTCCAACTTCACGCTGATGAATCATTGCCTTCTTATGAGGGTAAACATACTCGATAGGATCCTCGATTGTCATAATATGGCAGGGGAATTTATTATTAATATACTCTACCATGGATGCCAGTGTCGTGGATTTACCGGAACCGGTCGGTCCTGTTACCAAAACAAGTCCACGGGGCTTCATTGCGATATCAGCGATAACGGGAGGAAGTCCCAATTCTTCAAATGTAGGAATTACCTGATTCAGAATACGAATGCTGGCTGCAATGTTATTTCTCTGATGATAAACATTAACACGGATACGGGTTTCATCACGAAGCATTACACCGACGTCGATATCCTTACCGGACATTACCTCGTCAACCTCGCTCTGTTCAAGTACTGAGAAAATCATGTTTCTGGATTCTTCCGCAGTAGGAGCGGGATCCAAAATTTCCAAGGTACCGTAACGTCTGATTGCAATGTTTGTTCCGACGGTAATATGAATATCGGAACAACTACGTTCTTTGGCATAAGCAACCAATTCTTCAAAATTCATTATATGAACCTCCCCTTTGTAATTTGATTTTTTTCTTTTTCGTATAAAAAAACTCCTATTCTCTATTATAATTCATTTTCACAGAAAATAGGAGTATTTTTTTAAATTTTTCTTAAATTATGCAAATCTTCCATAGGAATGATGATTATTTTGGATATATTTTCTTAAATTATACCAATTCAATCATTACCATCATGGCACCGTCACCCTTACGGGGTCCGATTTTTACGATTCTGGTATATCCGCCGTTACGCTCTGCATACTTCGGTGCGATTTCATCAAACATTTTTGCAACCATATCGATTTTCTTTGTCTGACGCTTCTTTCCTGCACCTGCTTCGGGAACTTCCACTACGGGATTGAATACCTTCAGCATCTGACGTCTTGCATGAAGTCTGGAAGGAAGATCCTTCTTAATCTCTTTCTGAACTTCATCATAAACGGTAACTTTCTTTCCGTCTTTTACTTCTTTTACTCTCTTGCCGTCTTTATCCTTACGTGCAACCTTTGCAGTTACGGTAACGGTTTCGAAGTTGTCTTTCTCTTTCTTTGCAAGAGTGATTAAATGCTCTGCACCCTTACGAATTTCTTTTGCTTTTGCTTCCGTTGTAACAATTTTACCTCTGTAAAGCAACGCGGTAATCTGATTACGAAGCAGTGCTTTTCTCTGGCTGGAAGTTCTGCCGAGTTTTCTGTACATTGCCATTTTTGATATCCTCCTTGTTTCTTTCTGACACGGGCGCCTTCGGACTTACCCCGCATCATAGGCATGTTCTTTCGGATTTGCGTGCCTGATCGGTCTTATCGCATCTCCTTTTTTATACTTCGTCACCAGCCTTGAAGGAAAGGCCTAACTCATTGAGTTTTGCCACTACTTCGTCCAGGGACTTGCGACCAAGATTACGTACTTTCATCATATCATCCTGCGTCTTGGAAATTAATTCCTCAACCGTATTGATATTTGCTCTCTTTAAGCAGTTGAAGGAACGAACGGATAATTCCAGTTCATCAATATTCATAACGAGTACTTTTTCCTTCTCGTCATCTTCCTTCTCATTCATAACAACTGCTTCTTTTCCGCTTTCGGAAAGGTTGATAAACAGTTTCAAATGCTCGCTTAATACCTTTGCTGCAAGACTTACTGCTTCTTCCGGGCTGATTGTAGCATTGGTGTAAACTTCCAGTGTAAGCTTATCGTAATCGGTCATCTGACCAACACGGGTATTCTCAACGTTCATGTTTACACGTTCTACCGGGGTGTAAATGGAATCTACCGCAATATTACCAACCGGCATATTCTCTCCTTTATTTCGATCGGAACTTACATATCCCCTGCCTTTTGTAATCAGCAGTTCCATATAAAATCTGGTTGACTTGCCACCGCTTAAGGTTGCAATCACCTGATCGGGATTCATGATTTCAATATCGGAATCTACATGAATATCGGATGCTTTAATAACGCCTTCCCCTTCAAACTCAATATAAGCTCTCTTGGGTTCCTCGGAATCGCTG
Source organism: uncultured Lachnospiraceae bacterium (assembly GCA_902783455.1). Taxonomy (GTDB): domain Bacteria; phylum Bacillota; class Clostridia; order Lachnospirales; family Lachnospiraceae; genus UBA3766. The sequence continues at coordinate 9,883 of CACZRH010000016.1, forward strand.
GAATTCTTAATTGCCAGGTTCTTAACGTTCATGATAATCTCGGTAACATCCTCTTTTACTCCGGGGATGGAAGAGAATTCATGCTTTACGCCTTCAATCTTTACCTGACTTACGGCTGATCCGGGAAGGGAAGCAAGCATAATACGACGAAGGGAATTTCCCAATGTAATACCATATCCTCTTTCAAGGGGTTCTACTACAAATTTACCGTATTTTCCGTCTTCGGAAATCTCAGCAATTTCAATACTCGGGCTGTTAAAATCAAATGCTAACATCTAAAGGACCCTCCTCACTTATGGTTTACTATAGTTTAAGAATCTATAATTACGAAAAATCACTCTTATCCTATAGATTACTTGGAATACAACTCGACGATTAACATCTCGTTTACAGGTACATCAATTTCTTCTCTGGTAGGAAGATTCTTAACGGTTACTTTGCAAGCTTCCTGATCCGCTTCTAACCATCCGATTACGGTTCTTCCGTTGGTTACTTCAAAGATGTCTTTCATTCTCTGTGAAGAACGTGCACCTTCCACAACTTCGATTACATCTCCTGCCTTTACAAGATAGGAAGGAATGTTAATCTTCTTTCCGTTTACGGTGAAGAACTTGTGGTCAACCATCTGTCTTGCTTCTCTTCTGGTTCTTGCAAAACCTGCACGGAAAACAACATTATCAAGTCTGCTCTCCAGCATAATCATAAGGTTGGTACCGGTCATACCTTTCATGCGGTCAGCCTTCTCATAGTAATTACGGAAGGGTTTCTCAAGTACACCGTAAATGAATTTTGCTTTCTGCTTCTCTCTTAACTGAAGACCGTATTCACTGACCTTCTTGCCTTCATGAGCGGGTTTTCTATTTGACTTCTTGTCATAACCCATAACAGCGGGTTCAATGCCAAGAGCTCTGCATCTTTTAATAACAGGCACTCTATTTACTGCCATCTTTTCTTACCTCCTAGTAATGAAAAATACAAATCACACT
>CACZRH010000017.1 GCA_902783455.1 uncultured Lachnospiraceae bacterium
CCCGATTGTCACGAAAGCATAGATAATAACAGAACAAAGATAACCGTTTATATAGCTGAACGGAATCTGTGAAAATTTACAGTCAAAACGAAACCACAGCGCCAGAAAATATGCCAGATGGATAGCCACATAGTCAAATGACATCAATCCTACTGCAACGAGTTTCCAATGTGCAATTGTTTTTTTGTTTCCCGTATTACTCAAAGATTCTTTTCCCCGTTTTACACATCTTAAATTAAGCAATAACAAAATGCTTAATTTCCAAAAAAATTCCGATTACTTATGATTTTTGATCTCTTACTGCCCGTTCAGATCCTCATAATCATTTCCGTAATACTTGCCATAGTACTTGCCGTAATACTTACCGTAGTAACGGCCGTAATACTTGCCATAGTATCCCTTACCGCCGACGCTGACCTTATTCAGCACGCAGCCAAGAATTTTGCATCCGGCCTTTTCAAGCTGTTCCTTGGTCTTTCTGGCATAGCGGTAACTCGTTTCACCGGATCCGACAACCATAATGCCACCATCGCACTGTCTGGAAATAATTGCAGCATCGATTACGCTGCCGACAGGGGGTGCATCGATTACGATAAAATCGAATTCCTTCTTTGCCTCTTCAATAAATTCCGCAAAGCGTTCACCGGTCAGAAGTTCACTGGGATTTGGAGGAACCGGTCCTGCAAATACCAGGTAGAGGTTATCAATTCCGGTACTGCAAAGAACATCATCAAAATCATTCTTGCCGATTAAATAATGACTGAAACCGAAAACAACCCTTCCTGCTTTATGACGGTTCTTTAAAACCGACTTACGAAGGTCTGCATCCACAAAAAGAGTCTTCTTTCCGCTCTCCGCAAATGCCACTGCGGTTTCAAACGTTACCGTCGATTTTCCTTCATTCGGAATCGTACTGGTAAAGAAAACCGTTTTGATTTTATTACCCGAAAATTCAATATTCGTACGAAGGGTTTTAAATGCCTCTTTCGCACGGAAATCCAATGCATCCTGCTTAATTGTTACGTCCTGCATTACAGCCCCCTCTATTTCTTTGATTTCTTTTTCTTCTTTTTCTTCTTGTCGTCTCCCTCGCCCTCAAAAACAGGGATGGAAGCAAGTGTGGATAAACCGAGAAACTTCTCAACATCTTCACTGGTCTTAATGGAATCATCCAGATAGAATCTGAGAATTAAAACAGCCGCACATCCTACAACACCAATCAAAAATCCAATCAGTGTATATTTCTTTTTGGAAGGTTCCGAAGGAGAAGTCGGAAGATTCGCTTCATCTACGACATTGACGGCTTCAAGAGCCATAACATCTTTAATATGCTGTCCCGCAACATCACGGATGGAGTTTGCAAGCATCTGTGCACGCTTGGGATTGGCATCCTTTACGGTAATTCCGACCACACGTGTATCTGTTGCATTGGATACGGAAATTCTGCCGGCTAAGCTGTTATAGTTTTCACTTAAATTCAATTCATTAATTACCGTTTCCACTACATATCTGGACTTTACCATTTCCTTAAAGTCCTTGGTAATCTGGTTTGCAAGCTGAGTATCCGAATAAGTCATTTTATCATCGCTGCCCTGCTTGCTTAAGATGTATACCCTGGTCGTGGACTGATACATCGGTGTAATGAAGAAGGCACTGTATGCAAATGCAATTGCGCCTGTCACAAGTCCTACCAGTGCTAACAGCCAAAGCCAATGGAAAAGGTAAAGGGCAATTTCCCAGAGGTTGATTTCCACCACATCATCTTTTTGATTATTGTTTGTCATTGCAATGTTTTCGTTCATGGAAAACTCCTAATCTAATTCAAAATATTCAATCGCGTTTTTATAAAGAATCCGATCTATGTATTTCTCATCATACTTCTTATACAGATAATCCACGCATGCACCCATCTCGGGTGTTCGGGATTCATAGTGATGTGCGTCCGTCCCGACTAAATCAATCAGTTCATTCTTAAGAAGCTTCTTAACATACTGCTTTGTTCCGAATCCCTGTCCTCCGGCAACGCTTGACGCATTTGTCTGAATCAGGACACCCATGTCTTTTAATTCTTCCACCCTGCCGATGTCCTTTCGAAGCTGAAGGAATCGTTCCACATGTGCAAGTACGGGATGAAGGCCAAGGCTCTGAATCGTCTCCATGGCTCCACGGATTCTTGAATACTCATCATCCGGATAAAATTCTACGAGAAGATACTGCGTACCGTTCATCGTAAGAAGTCTTCCTTCGTCATATGCTTCTTCGATATCGGAGAAAAACATGATTTCATTGCCGGGAAAAATCTTGATTGGAATCTCTTTTTCATCGGCAATACGCTGTACTTCATCAACCAGTTTATGAACAGTTGCCGGAGAAGCGTTATGATGACTTTTCTTAAAATGCGGCGTAGCAACCATATGCGTTGTGCCACACGCAGCGGCGATACGAAGCATTTTAATTGTGGTCTTCATGCTCTGTGAGCCGTCATCGATTCCCGGAAGAATGTGACAATGCATATCCACCTGAAACTTCTCTGCCATCCGTCTCAATCCTCCTCGAACGAATCATCGTCTTCATCGTCACTGATTGAGGCAAAATGCAGACCGTCAGCATCATCTTCATCTATATCATTTACCTGATTAGCATTCTTTTTCTTTTTGGATTTCTTCGGAGCACCGGATTCCATTTCGTCAATTTTCGGTCCGATTACACGGTCATAAAATAATTTACCGCCCACGACAA
>CACZRH010000018.1 GCA_902783455.1 uncultured Lachnospiraceae bacterium
ACGGTTTTGGGGAAAAGAAATCAAGAAAAATGTATCCGCCTGTGCGGAGATCATTGAGAATACGCTGGAGGCCAGACAATGAACGCATTTGCATCCGAAGAATATACAGAGAGCAAAAAACTGATTTCAAAGCTTATTTCGGAAGGGAAAACGTGGGAAGAAGTGGCGTTACTATGTGTTTCCCCGGAAGAATTTGAGAATGAGTTTTACAGACTTCGGGATGATGAACTAATAATTGCCCCTAACATGGAACCTGCAGACTGGACCCTTCTCGTAAGAAATCAAAAACAAAACTACAGCCCGCTGATAGATCCTTACGGCATTTCTTCCGGGACAGATAATTCTTTACCTGTACCGACGGACTCCGGATCGGCATGGGTTCGCTACAAGAACCATTTGCTCGGAGTATCTGACGGAAAACGGAAAATGTCGGATGCTGCGGTGGATTCCGTCGAGAGGAACAGTCATTGGATCCTGAACCATCTCAAGCGCGAAACCCGAGTCGGAGGACCGGTAAAAGGCTTGGTGATGGGTAGTGTTCAATCCGGGAAAACCGCCAACATGATCGGATTGGCAACAATGGCGGCTCATTATGATTGGAATGTTGTTATTGTTTTGTCCGGTACTATCGAGAACCTGAGAAAACAAACCAGGGATCGTTTCTTTGGGGATCTTACCAGGAGCGGAGGCGTACTGTGGCATGTTCTTGATTATACGGGGAACCCGGATTATATGCTCGACATGGGGGACAATTCCCGTGTAATGACCGAAGATTTGAAATTGAATTCTTTTTTGGACGGACAGGTGCATGGAGGATGGATGCATCGCTATGCAATAGTCTGCCTGAAAAATTCTACAAGGCTACGTAACCTTATTGGGTGGCTGCATTCCAACACTCCGAAGGCGTCGCGAATGAGAATGCTTGTCATCGATGACGAGGCAGACCAGGCGAGTGTTAATACGAGAAAAATGAAGGATGTTCTCGACGAGGAGGAAATCGAAAGAACGGCAGTTAATCAATTGATAATTGACCTGGTGAGCGGAAAGAACAGCGACGGATCCCCCTCCTCCGCACCGTTTCAGGCGATAAACTATATCGCGTTCACAGCAACCCCGTACGCAAATGTGCTGAACGAGGCATATGATTCGTCTTTGTATCCCAGAAACTTCATTTGCAGCTTGCCCGAATCTAAGGAATACTTCGGCGCAAAAGCTATCTTTGGGAGCAAGAAAGACGAGGAGTATAAAGGATTAAACATTATCAGAGAGATCCAACCGGCAGAAGTGAACGATATTAAGAATATCCATACCGGGCACAGGAATACCCTTCCGACCGAGTACAAAAACGCAGTTTGCTGGTTCCTGTGTGCTGCGGCAATATTGCGTACCAGAGGGCAGAAAAAGCCGATCAGTATGCTGATTCATACAACGGCACTGCAATTCGGACATTTTGAGGAATACGACATACTAAGAAATTGGTTAAGCGAGAAAAGAAATGTAACCTCAATTCTCGCTTCGTGCAGGACAGTATATGAAAAAGAGAAAACTGCGTTTACATTTGAGGATCTGCGTACCAATTACCCAGATTACGGACTGTTAGATTCGGTAGACAGATCTTTCCCCGACTTCGACGAGATTGAAGGAGAGATAGGGTTGCTCTTGTCTTCGGTAGAAAACATCATGATGGATGAAGACAAGCAACTGAGTTATCACGAAAACGGAATTCATTTGTGCGTTGATAATTATATTGCAAGTCGAGCTGCGGAGGAAGGAACTTATCTGAGAATTGTTTATCCGTCTTCCGAGCAGCTTAATTCCATGAAAAAAGCGCCTGTTTTTATTGTCCTGGGTGGAAATACGCTTTCTCGAGGATTAACACTAGAGGGCCTTGTATGTACTTACTTCGCAAGGAAGTCAAATCAGGCAGACACGTTGATGCAGATGGCAAGATGGTTCGGATATCGAAAAGGCTACGAATTACTGCAACGCATTTGGCTGTCCGATGAAGCGAGAAAGAAATTTGAACTGTTGGAAGAAATCGACGAGAAGCTCAAAGAGGAATTTGAAGAGTTTATGAAGAAAGGGCGCAGCCCTTCAGAGTTCGGCCCCAAGGTTATGACTTCCGCAAAAATCGCTCGTTTCATGGTAACTGCGAAAAACAAATCACAAAATGCCGAGGAATGCGAGTTTGATTTTAGCGGAGACAGTTATGAAACAACCGATTTTATTAACGATGCAGAAAAGCTTCGCAGCAACATAAACGTGGCGGAAGAATTCCTTTCAAAACTCGGAACTCCGGTACGGTCCGAAGTAAACGACAATGCGTATTACTGGGAAAATGTTCCTTCAACCGAGGTCGTGAACGACTTCATCAAGCGGTATACTCTGTTTGATTGCGGCACTTCTTTGATAAACGACATGCCGATCTTTCTGGATTGGCTTGGTAAGATGAATTCCGAGGGGAGATATCTTAACTGGAATGTTGCGGTTGCGGGGAATAAGAAGGCCAAAGCTCGTTGGAAAATCGGAGATGCAGATGTAGGGAAAACACAGAGAAGCAAAAAGCAAAAGGAAAATGAAGACTACATCGATATCGGCTCGTTGCGTTCCGGCCCAGATGCGCTATGTGATGTTAAGCGATCCTCTCTTTCTCCCGAGCAAGTGTCACTTCTTGATAGCGTGCTGATAAGCCGAAAAGGAATAATCCTCGCAAGGGGGAAACTGGCCCTAAATGACACTCCGTTGCTTTTGCTGTATAGGATCGATAAAGATTCTGAAAGCACCGCAAAATCACGAGTAAAGCTTAACTCTGCGGACGACATTATCGGTTTTAGTATCATTGTTGCGGGTGAGCCGTCCGGTGAAAGCCATGTAACAAAGATCACAGTTAAGATTCCCGAAAAAACGGAGGATTGATCTTATGCTCGACTATAGGATCTTGGAATTGGATTACGGCGTATCATACGGAAGCGAAACTCTAAAATCGCTTCAAAATGATAGCATCCCGGAAATTGACCTGCTGGTGAGAGAGGCTATACAAAACAGCTCCGATGCCGCGTTGAAAGAAGAAGGAGATTCTTTCGACATCAATTTTCAGATTGGCACCTTTTCTCCCCGCAAGTTGAATCAGTACCTAACCGCTGCCGAGAGCATATTAAATCGCCGATTTCCCGAAGAACTTGCTCGATTCATGGAAATCAGGGATACCAAAACATCGGGATTAACGGGAAGTATAAAAAAAGCCGAAATCAAAGACGATGATCACGGAAACTTTTTTAAGCTGATTTACGATTCAGGGAAAAGGCAGACACAAGAACATGCCGGCGGAAACTGGGGACACGGAAAAAGCGTTTACTATCGCGTGGGAGCAGCCGGAATC
>CACZRH010000019.1 GCA_902783455.1 uncultured Lachnospiraceae bacterium
CTGATTGAACATCAGAGACCTTTCATGCAGGAAGACACCTGGACCGGAATCATTCAGGACTGGCTGGACCACTCTTCTTACGAACAGGTTTGTGTTCAGCAGATCTACAACGAAGCCTTAAAGGAAAACGGCAAACCCAGAAATCACGAAGCCAGGGAAATCGGTCTGATTATGAACGGGACCATTACCGGATGGAAGGCATATCCGAATCCAAGGAACATTCCGGGATACGGAAAGCAGCGCGGATGGATGAGAGTGGAAACAAACTTTGGAAACACAGAGGAAACTTTTCATTCCGTGGAAGGTCAGCAGATAACAATTCCATTTGAACCCGCGTAAAATCAGGGCTTTGGAGAAATATGGAAAAGTAAATATTGCAAATAAAAAAAGTTTAAAGAGTTTGTTTCCGGACTTTGTTTCCGGGAGCAATAAGTCATAATTGTTTTGTGTCGGTTGGGAAAGTAAGCATATACTTCTTCCCCGCCGGCATTTTTTTATTGGGGAGAAATACGATTGAAACAACTTAAAGTACAAAAAAACAAAATACGATACAAAGCATACAAAGGCCGGGTTCCTGCAGACGCATTAAAAATTCTTGGTCAGATTGAAAAATTAGAAATTGCTGCCAAAAGCAATCTGTTTGGTGATATTATAGAAGATGATGATGTTGTTCTGCGTGACACCATGAACAACAGGTTAAGAACCTTAAAAATAAAATATGTAAAGAAAATGCATGTCACCGCGGACGGAGAACCACGAAAGATTTGTCAGAAAAACTATGGTGAGGATGGCGAAACATACTGGATTACCTACACTCCGGACAGAAAAAGAATGAAAAGTGCTACCGAGCAGGGATTATATGATAAACTTTTCACCTACTACGGCGGAGATGCGGACGGTCTGACCTTCGGAAAACTCTTTAAAGAAGCTATGGAGCAGAAGAAACGGATGAAAGGAATTACCAATAATTCCCCCGGCTCCGCTTCCGTACAGAATACCATTACCCGCTACTACCAGGATTATGAAAGATACATCACCCCTGAGCTGGCAAAAAAGAACATTACGGAAATCACTCCACGTTTTCTGAAGGAATATACGATTAACATGATTAACCATCTGAACGAAGGCCGCAGCACAAAAATTCGCAAAAAGGCATTCCTGAATAATTACAAGGGAATCCTCAATACGGTATTTGACTATGCCGAAGAGAATGATATCTGCGTGAACTTTGTAAGAAACCGGAATAAATTCAAAGATTCCGACTTTGCCAGTCTGTTTGATTCTTCCAAAAAGATTGCAAACGAAAAGGCATACAGTCCGGAGGAAATAGATATTCTGGATCAGGAAGTCGAGCGGCGCATGCATGAACCAACCAAGTACGGTCCGTGCTATACGAACGGTTATATGTTCAAACTGGCCAAACTGTCCGGGATGAGAGCTGCAGAACTCAGTTCGCTGAAGAAAACGGACATTGATTTTGAAACAAAACAGATTCATGTCCACTCCCAGCAGCTTAAAATCAAGGAAACCATGACATATATCTACGCAAACTATACCAAAAATGAGCGTGGAAACTCACAGGGAGGCCGTTACGTCCCTCTTCTGCCCGAGGCAGAGAAATACTTAAGGGAATTGTTTGAACGCCAGAAAGAGCTCGGAATTGACTCAGAATGGGTATTTACAGACGAAAAAGGCGACTGGGTGAAGAATGATTCGCAGTACATTCAGTTTTTAAGACGGATGAGCCGGCATTTTCACTTAAATATTACCAATAATCATGCCATTCGAATGTATTTTAACTCCTATGTGCTGATTCCCGCCGGAATTGTGGTAACAGATCGTGCAAGGATTCTGGGGCATTCTCCGGAAGTAAACCTGAATAATTACAGTTTTGAAGACAGGGAATACTGCAAGAAAGCCGGAGAAAAAATCATCTCCTTTTTTGCCTCATAACCGCTCCTGGAGCGGGTTTCAGAATTTAGGGACGACAAAAACCAAAATGAAAAGCCCCACAAACTCAGTGTTTATGGGGCTTTCTGCGAGCGATAGACGGGGCTCGAACTCTTTTATCAAATACGTAAACCTTGAAAATATAGGGTTTGAGGCTCCTATTAATACTCGGTGACCTTGTAGGTGACCAACTACTAAAAAAAGAAAGGAAACGGCGATTCCATCCAACTATCGCTTAATTCTTTGGTCCATGTTCAGTTGA
>CACZRH010000020.1 GCA_902783455.1 uncultured Lachnospiraceae bacterium
CGGTTCCCCACCTATTATTCTTGCCATCCCTTTTCTCCCATAAGAATTAGTAAAATACTCTTCTATTTTACCGCCGAACAGCAAAATTGTAAAACCGTCTTTCGCCAGAATAAAACTTTAAGAGAGCGAATAAAACAGGAGCAGACCCACATGCCCGGTCTGCCCCTTACGTTTCATAAAGCAATAATATAAACTTCTTCCTGCTGCTTTTCCGTTTCTAAAACAACAATCACAACACGTTTATCACAACCCAATCCTAATAACCATTACTTCATTCTTCCATTCACGATTTTCACGGTCTTGCCGTTATATACGGCATTTCCGTTATAGGATGTGTCGAGTTTACCGTTAACCACATAGAATCCGGCCTTATTGTAAATGACAACACCGGTCTTCTTTGCCTGTACCTGACCCTTGGATAAGAAGTACCAGTCGCTCTTATGGTTCGGATCCTGAACAAGACCGTCTTTTCGAACCAGCTTGCCACTGGCAACAAAGAACTTTCCTCCGTTATACTCTACAAAACCGCTGTAGGTGGTATCGAGTTTTCCGTTCTCTACGATGAACCAGTTATCCGTCTTTGCCGGATACTGAACCAGACCTGATTTTTTCGTCATCACCTGGCCATTTGCACAGAAATACCATTCCGACGATTTCTCAGGATCCTGCGCCAGACCCTGTTTCGTTGTTACGACCTCGCCGTTCGCTACAAGGAATTTGCTGCCGTTATAATCTACAAATCCATACTTGCTGTCATTACGAACGCCGTATTCATAATAAACAAATTTTCCACCCTCATTCTTTAGTTCGACAGGTTTTTCTCCGACTTTAAGTTCCGGATAAACCGATTGAACGGTTGCATAGAAAACGTCCATCGCAGTATTCAGATCTGTTTTTCCGGTAAAATAATCTACCATACAGACTTGAAAAGATTCATTACATACCTGATCGTAATCCGTCGTGTTGCTTGAATCAATTTTTTCCATGGAATCTTTCAGAACTTTGGTATAATTCTGTCCGCCGAGAACTGAGTATCCTAAGTCATTATCCGCTGCAACAGCATTCATAGCAGTTTTACTGTTAACATCATTTTGTCTGCTAAACTTAACTTCCAACAGTATCTCCGGATTCATTGTCATGGATTTAATAATCTCGGCTGCCACGGTTTCATTATCCGTTTTATCTGCAACACAAATCCAGGAACCACCCCACCAGTGCGCCTGCGGTCCCTCACAAAATGCCCAGCCGCCTTTTGTTGCGATGGCATCCGGATCACCGTCGCCCATACAGTAGTTAAAATACCAGGAAGGACCGAATACACAGAAGGAGTTATTCGTTTTAAACTCATCATTGATATCCCATATTCCGCAAGTTCCCGTCTGCCCGGCATCAACCATCTCTTTGGACATCGTCACCCATTTCATCATATTGGAATCAATATTGATTGTCCCGTCAACCACCCAGGGACTGGTCATATTACAAGCAAAAGCCCGATAGTAAGAAGTAACGGTAGGCGTCATCTGATATCCGGCAGCTTTCATCTGACCTGCAACCGTCTGCCATTTATCCCAGTCGGAAACCATTGCCTGAACCGCTTCCGGATCATCGGTTCCGAGAACACTTTTTGCAATCTCACGATTATAAATCATTCCTGCACCGCAGGCCTGCCAGGTAGACGCATAAAGTACACCATCCCTCGTAACAACCTGCTTTGTATATTCATACTGATCTGCCAGATCATCACTTGTAATTCCCAGATCTCCAAGCGGTTTTGCAATACCGGGACGGGTATATTTATTTGCATAATCGGCTTCAATCAAAAAGAGATCAACATCCCTGTCATTGTCCTGCAAAGCATTATCCAAATAAGCCTGATATGCACCACCTGATGCCGGTGTCTGATACCATTCCACCGGAAGTTCCCCGATATGCCCATGATTCGGATCCTGCGGATCATCCTGAACATACCCGGGCATATACTCCCTTACGATATCCATCCACTCATCATTCCAAACCATGATTGTCAGTTTGTCACCACTGTCATTAGATGCCTTTGCATTTAAATTCCCACTAAACAGCGTAATGCCGGTTAAAAGAACGCATCCCAATAACCCCGTTAACAGTTTCTGCTTTCTCATAAATCCAATACCTCCCTCTTTTATACAACGGGAAGGACATTTTGCCCTTCCCAAATAACGTATCATATTCCCATACAATTGGCAACGAATCCCTCCCGGAATTCCGCCACAGATTTACGATAATCAAACCAACTCATGCCTTCACATGCTCCATGCCGGCCCGGACGGTCTTAAACCGTTTCTTTGGCGAATCCGCATTCCGACAGTCGGTAAAAGCATCCAGAAATGCCTTCGCTTCAATCTCCGGATATACTTCATGAAACGCATCCGCGATTTCTCCGGTAATATCTTCCTCCACAACTTTGCTGACATGCTTTTCAAAGGCTTTCTCATCAACAAGCAGAAGGTAACCGTTCATTTCATATGTCGCATAATTATCATATGCCATGGAAATCACCGGTATCGGCTCGCCCTTAAATACCATGAAGAAATCTCCGTCAGCCGATTCATAAATCTTTTCCTCGAGAACAAGCGCCGTTGCAACCTTCTTCGTAAAACGGTTTGTCGCATCCATTCCGGTAACCTTCAGGTAGCGTTTTTTCAGGTCTGCGGAATTATCCTTCTTCCTTGTTCTCGGAGAAGTATTCGGCACATCAATCGGCTCCGAAGGCGGACAGTAATCAAAATCCTTCGGTTTTCCCTCTGCGTTTTGAACCTCTGTTTTGCGCTTCTCCAAAATTGCGATAAGATCCGCTGCCTCCTGATCCTTATTATCCCACCAGTCCATCGTCCAGATGCGATGCAGGCTCCATCCGAGACCGCGTAAAATACCAAGCTGCGAAATCTCACGATCCTTGGTATTGTTAAGCGAAGCCTTGTAAGTATCGCCGTCCAGCATGATTCCGAGCAGATATTCGTTTTCATCAAAAGGATTGACTACTGCAATATCGATTTTAAAATTGGAATGCCCGACATTGCACTGATAAGCATATCCGTTTTCTTCCAAAACGCTGCAGACGGATTTCATGATTCCCTTATTCTTCGTATCATATTCCGATGTTGCTTCCTCCATGGAATATCCGAGTTCCGCAAATTTCAAAAATTCCCGAAGTCCTTCCACGCCTCTTGAAGTCGTATTGGTAATCATACCGTAAGTAAGGGAGGAAAACAGAATAATCTCGTATTTTGCTCTGGATACGGCAACATTTAATCTTCTCCAGCCGCCCTCCTGATTCAGCGGTCCGAAGTTTGCGGGCTTTCGTCTGTCTTCATCCAGTCCGTACGTTACGGAGAATAAAATGATATCCCTCTCATCCCCCTGCACATTCTCAAGGTTTCTTACAATCAGCGGTTCTTCCCCATTATTTGCCCAGAAATCAAGTTCCGGATTTTTCTGATATTCTGTATCCAAAAGCGATTCGATTAATTTCCTCTGCGTTTCATTAAACGTAACGATTCCGATGGAATACTTCCGAAGATTCTCTGCATTGAAACGGCGAAGCACTTCCGCAATAATTGCCTTTGCCTCTTCCTCATTCGTCCGGTCTTTTCCGGATTTGAACACACCGTTTACGGTACAGAGTTTTACTCTTCTTTCGCGGTCATTTACAGAAGGGAAGGTCAGCATGTTATTGTCGTAATAATTCCGGTTGCTGAATGCAATCAGACTTTCATGACGGCTTCTGTAATGCCACTGCAGATGCGTTTCCGGCATTCCGAGCGTTAAGCAGTCATCCAGAATGCTGTCCAGATCTTCGATTTCAACATTTTCCTCGTCAAAATTGTCGCCCATAAAGAAACTGGTCGGAGGCATCTGGTTCGGGTCGCCGACGATAACGGCATTCTTTCCTCTGCTGAGCGATCCGACCGCCTCACAGGTCCGAATCTGAGAGGCTTCGTCAAACATCACGATATCAAACAGATCACTGTCAGGTGAAATAAACTGTGCCACCGACAGCGGGCTCATTAAAAAGCACGGACAGAGCTTTCTTGTCACATGGGGTGCCTTGTCAAAAATATTCCGAATCGACAATCCCCTGCCGCCGCTCGTTATTGCCTTCATTAAAAATTTCAGCTCCGCAGCAGACTGCGAATCTTCATAACCGGTGGGAATATTATGGGACAGCTTATAAACAATCTCTTCCCTGGTAAGCTCAATCATTTCATCTTCCATGTTCTTGTATTCACGGATGCTTTCATTGAAGGTATTCCCCGTGAATTTATCAAGAACCGGCTCTTTTGCAATAACATCCCAGATTAATGCCTTATAAATGCACTTCGTATATACCGGCACCACCTTCTCATGAGAAAGACCGGAGGAATATAATGCACAGACATCTCCCAGATTGTTTTCCATGCACTCTGCTCTGATTTCGTTATAGTTGATCCAGTCACGAAGTTTCGAATAATTCTCATCGAGATTATATAAGAACTCCTTCTTCTTTCCGATCCAGTCTTCATTATCTTCCGGCATCACTACGATAAGCAAATCTGAAATCACCTTTTCGCTTTCCGCAAAACTTTCCTTCTTTGCAAGCAGCTCCTTTGCAATCGTTACCGCCTGATAAAGACCATTTCCGGCCCGGAGTGTATTGATCTGATCGGAATACTTTTCCACAACCGAAAGCATGCGGTTCCATTCCTGCTGATGCAACTGTACCTCATCCATGGTAATGCTGTCTGTGGCAAGTTCCTGAACACAGGCCAAAACAGCCTGCTTCGCGCTTTCATACTCCTGTTTAATGCCTTTGTATTCTCCGATTTCGGAAGACATGGTAACAATCATGTCTTTTTTAACGGGGAAGTTTGTAAAGCCTCCCAGTTCAGCGGATACTGCATTGACTGCCTTTTCTTTTCCGAAGAATTTCCGCTCTGCTTCTGCGTATTTGGTAACAAAAAGATTTAAATCTATATTCAGTATTTCCGGTTTATATTTTTCCAGGAAAGCTTTTTCCGCTGCCTTAAATTTATCTCTCTTTTCGATAAAGAACGAAAGGCTTTTTACAGCTTCTTCCGATGCATTTTCCTTAAAGAGCCAGTCCGGAATCTCCACACTTTGGATGATTGCCGCAGAAAGTCCGAAAAGATTCTCCCAATCTTCCTTACGAACCGGTACCTCTTTACCGACACATTTGGTCAGTTCTTCCGCCTTTGAAATCATCTCCTTCGAAGCCTTTTCAAAAGCAGCAATTCCATCATCCAGCTCCACCTTAAGACTCTTGGAATAAACCGTCTGCCCAACGGATGCAAACATATGATTTGACGGATGTCCCAGTACTTTCCCTGCTGCCACAAGGCGTTCCAGCAGAGCCGTATTATGCTCGAGATCCTTAATCGTTATGGAAGATATTAATTCCTTTTCGGGACGGATTTTTTCATCGTATTCCGGAATCATTTCATACTCGTCAATCATTTCGCGTATACTTAACCCGAATCCGCGCTTTCTGTGAAGCACAATGCCGTATTCATTTAACGCATTCCTGCGCTCCCTTATTTCTTCGATTTTTTCGTTATAATCCGTTGCGGGACTGAGCACACGGAAATTCTCGCGCACCTGTTTAAACTGCTCGAGTACCTTTGATTTTTTTATTTTATTCGAATGAATTTCGATACAGAAATCCCCGATTCCGATGGAATCCAGTCGATTTTTAACAACACTTAATGCCGCCGGTTTTTCCGCCACGAACAAAACCGTCTTGCCACGTGTCAGCGCATTTGCAATCATAGCCGTAATCGTCTGCGATTTACCTGCTCCCGGAGGTCCGTGAAGCACGAAGCTGACATCATTTGCAGCCATATTCACCGCACGAAGCTGGGAGTCATCCACATTGACCGCAAGATACGGCATGTCTTTTGAATCAAGCGACGGCATATAAGTATTCCACTCTACCTCGCCGTCCATCAGAGCCTGCACGACCGGGCTTCTGCGAAGCATTTCCGGATGGGAATGAATGTCATTCCACATCACAAACTGTGTAAAGGAAAAATTCCCGATATATGCATTTTCCAGAATATCCCAATTTGGCTTATTTATCAGTGCAGCACGAATCATTGCAAAAATCTTCGCAACATCAACACCGTGTTCATCCATCGGAGGAGGATTCAGACCCGGAATATCAATATCAAATTTCTGTTTTAAAAATTCCAGAAGCGTAACGTTTACCTGCGTCTCATCGTCCACGCCGCGAATTACATACCCTTCTGCTGCCGACTTACGAATCATTTCAATCGGAATTAATACAATCGGTGCATAATAAGGTTTCGTATATTCCACCCAGCGAAGCTCACCTAAAACAAGATAAAGCGTATTGGCGCCGCTTTCCGCCATCGCATCCTTTGTTTCGCGATAGATTCTTGCCAGTTCCTTTTCAATCCGTTTCCCTTCCCAGATTGCGTGAAGGCGGTGATTTTTTACTTCCTGACGAATTAAATCCACATATTCGCCAAGCTGGTTTCTTGTTTCCGGCACCTCGATTGCATCCACATTTCGAATGGTCCACTCTTCCGGAATCGCACATACTTTATACTCCGCGTTTTCCGAAAAAGCATCTTCCATTTCTGCAAGTCCGCCGGCCAAAAGCGGTATCGCCTTTTTGGAAATATTAATCAGTGGATTTCGGGTTCCTAAATCCAGCAGTTTTCTTTCCCACTGTGTCAGCTTTGTAACGGTTTCCTTTTCCATATCATCAAAGGAAAATGTCTGAATTTCTTTTTCCGACAAACCGGTAATCTCCGATTCATCAAGGTCCTTATGCTGCAGCTCGAAAAATCCCGTATCCCGCTTTTCGAGCGGCATGGGTTTGATATTGCCTTTCCTGGCACGACGAATATCCAATACGCCGTCAAAGGAATGATATTCCGCAACGGTTTTCTTTGCGCTAATCATGGCATCATCAAACGACACCGGCTTTTCGGAAGTATTCGCAGAACACATTGCAGTACTTTCCACGACAATGAGTTCCCCGAGTTCGATATGCTTTTCCACTTCGGTCGGATCCGGGGTAAAGGAATCGGTAAAATTACTGTCCACAAGCCACACACCGGAAAAAATATGCCCGTCCACCAGTACCAAAAGCGGATTCAATCCCATCTGTTCCAGGCATGCCGTATAAAGCAGGGACATGTCCATGCAGTTTCCCATGTGATAAGCCATCATTTCATCAGCAAAACGGATTTTCTGCCCGTCATGAATAAATCCTGCAGGTGCCGTCGCATACTTGATGTTCTTCATCTGAATGGCAGCATATGCAGCCGTAGCCATCTCCAGAACACGCTTCGGATCGCCCGACTGATATCCGGTAATCGAAGGATTTCCGGTATGCTTTTCCAGATATTCGGATGCATAATATAAAAGATTGGAAACCACCGGATGATTCGGCGTGATATAGGAAGCCAGTAAAACGGAGTCATAGTCAACACCCGGCCACTGGTTGATTGCAAGAACGTTGATTTCCGTTCCGAACCTTGCCCACTCTTCGTCACCGTAAGTGACACAGACAAAGAGATTACAGGTAATCTTTTCAGAAAGCTTCTTTAGGGAACTGCCGTTGATTCGTATCGCCGGTCCCTTATAAGAGTAGGTTTCATTTGCTTTCAGCGTCCCGATAAAAACGGGTTCCATATCAAAAAAGTAATAATCGGAATACGCCCGGATTACCAGATTCTTATACTCGTTTTCCGTATTATTCGTAACATCGATATTATCGATTAAAAGCGTTCCGTTCTGATATACAGAGAATGCAAAAATCGGCGTCACTTCGGCTGTGACCTTAATGCTTCCGTCACTCTTGTCGATAAAATTCCAGTTGACATTGTATGTGACATTCTTTTTTTCTTCCGCACTCTTTTCGATTGTTTCTTCGGATATCATGTTTTCCGTCATATGGCTGTACCCTTTCCCAATAATGTTTACAGATTTTTACGGTGTCCGTCACCGATCAATAATCCCCGTTCATTTCATTGCTGCTTCACTGCTGATTCTTCGAATCATCCCCGGAATCCATCTTCTGGAAGGATTTTTCACTGGTCTTTCCGAAATCCTCTGCGGTATCCACAAAGCTGTGACCGAAATTCTTCCATTCCTGCTTCATTTCCGCCTTCTGTGCGGAGTTATCGCTTTCCTTTCCATCCACCCAGTCATTCGCCACATCCACGCCGACTTTGGCAGTCTTTACAAGCGATTTGCCGAGTTTCATGAACGTCTTTCCGACTCCCTTTCCGACACCGGCCCAGTCCTCTTTTAGGGATTCCTCATTTTGCGTATTTTCATTCGCTGTTCCGTTTGCATTATTTTCGTTTGTATTTTCATTCTTATTTTCTTCACTCATTGCATTTCTTTCCTTTCAGCTTATTTCAAACCGGCCTAATTATTCTTCATAAAATCCGCAAACTCCACTCCCTCAAGAATATGGAATTCCGGTTCATTTTCAACCATTTCAATTTCCTCCATCGACATACCTTTGCTATTGAGCGACTCTTCTAAAATCTTCTCCCAGCCTTCATCGTCTGTAATGGTAAATCCGATGGATTCATATTCTTTCATTCGCTCCTCATCCGGATAGATTACATTTCCGTCTTTATCCCGGAAAATATGCACTGCACGCTTCATCTGGTCAATAAACTCAGTCGATACACTTTCTCCTTCTTCAAAGGGCAGGTAATACATCTCATGCTCAATCTCACCCTCTTCATAATGATCCCAGTCAAAATTCTCGTCATCCGGGGATACCACAAAAATAATCGGTTCCGGCAAACGGGAATCATGATCGAAGGAATAAATGCTCTCAAACTGCCCCTCCGCATTTACTCTTTCCACAATGTACCAGGTATAACCGTCATACGGTCTGGAAGCCGGTGCCGAATAATTGCAGAATGCAACACCGTATTTGTTGATAGATGCGCCCATCCGATACCAGGTTACATAGGAATTGGTAATCTGCAATTCACCGTCACGGTACATAATAAAGCAGATAATATTGGTATCATAAGCAAACGAATCCAGTTCTTCCTGGGTTACGGTATATTTCATCAAAAGGTCCGTCACGCCGTCGTTTCCGCAATCAATAAATGCATATTTTACATTCACGACAATGTTCTCTCTGCCAATCTGTCCCTTGATTTCTTCCCAGGTATAGATCTCTTCCGGTGTCAGATAGTGATCAAGTGTGCTTAATCCCTCCGGCTGTTCTTTCATCCGAACCGTAGTGTTTCCTTTCAAAAATTCTTCCATCAGCTCTTTGGCTTCCCGGTTAATTTCCTCTTTCTCCTCTTTTTCATCCACCGTCACATCTGCTCCGATGTTATTTGCCGGCGCATTCCAACCGGTTTCGGAGGTTTTGGCTATATTTTCGGAATTTTCTTCAACGCTTTCGGATTCTCCCTGCGTACCCGATTGTGTCGGAATGTTTTTTGTCAGCGCGCAGCCGCTAAGTAACAATAAAATCCCTGCCGCGGCACAAAACCAGGGAGCATGCTTTGCAATCCTTTTCTTCATTTTCAACTCCTCATTGAACTGTTTTTATTGAAACCCTTCTAGAACTTCTGAATCAGCCAAAACAGCGCACATACCGAAAACGTCCCAAACATCATCAGAATCAGTGACAGGTACCACTTATTATTTTTATTAAAACCGTAAAAATCCTCCCAGCCTTTTCCTTCCTTTGCAAACATCACCTTATATCCGTACAAAAGCCCGTATAACACTACCGGAAGAAGGCCGTATAGACAATGTACAAAAGGCATATGCCTTCTTTCAAAAACGCAAAACGACACAATTGCCAGAACCGGATTTACCAGATGCATCACGAAATCCCTTCCCGTCAGCACTCTTTTATAGCCAAGCACAGGACCTAAGAAGAATAAAACCGTAAGAAGCGTTACCGTAATTGCAACCGTGCCTGCATATTTCAGGATCCAAACCGGATAAAGGTTCGGAAAAAAGAGAAAAAGAAATGCCGTCGCCGCACAGAATAAATTGCTTAAGAAAGTAAAATATTTCAGCGCCTTTTTTGCGTTCGCGGCACTCCATTTATGATCCCTGTAAAAAAGCATAATGCTCATCACAAGCATATCCGCAAAAATTATGGAATTTAGAATAATTGATATATAATGCGCCATTTTGTTTCAAATCCGAAAACCGGCCCTGTTAAAAGCTCCAGAATCCGGTTCCTGTTTCAGGATCTTTCTTTCTACCGATACTTCCGCCCAATACCGGCCGCAATTCAATCTCGGCGGTATATAAAACGGTCGTGGATTTCAAATGTCCGCCGATTGTTTTATGTTCGCCGTTTTCCACGTAAGCAAACATTGCATGGGTATGATGGCATATTTTGTCATTTTCATCCGTTACGATATTTCCCATGATGGAAACCAGTTCCAGCATTCCGGATACTTCCTCGGTTTCAAACTCTCCTTCCTCCGGTTTGAAGGTTTGAATTTCCGCACTTTTACATCCGCCGATTCCGTTGTAGTATGCACAACTGATATTTTCCTTTTTGCAGATTTCCAGAATCGAAGCGATAATTTCATCGCCTTTATCCATCCGGATGTAATATGTATCATTAAATTTCCGATAATCCATAATCCCCCGCTCCCCTCATACCGATCATTCTCTTTCGGCTTATTATACGCTGTCCTAATATTCCTCTCCGAGCCATTCACTCAGCTGTTCAAGTATTTCCTTACGCATATCATCCGGCATGTTTGCGATTGCTGCATCATGAGGTTTTATCGGATGCACAAAAATCCTTGTATTTGCGCTTTCTTCCACCGGAACCGCCACACCATACCAGGGATCTGTTCCGCCGAAGATCATCAGATGCTTTGCCGTAGTGGTGTCAAAGGAAGAAACAAGTGCATCATGAAAACTGCTGTCATATTGGAACGCCGCCTGCTGCTCTTCGGTGAATACCAGAGTCTGCAACAGATCTTTTTCCATCTCCTCCGTAACGGACAATTTATCGGATAATCCCTTCTCCGCCAGCGCTTCCCGAAGATAGGAGAAGTTATAATGATACTGACCGTATGTGGTTGCGGAATTGACATAATAAGGCCATGCCCAGAAAGATGTGCTCCAGTCAATCGGATCCTGAATTTTTAGAAGAAGCTTATAAATTGCATTTCGTTTTGCCTTTCTGTCCTGTTCCGTGGAATCCGGCATTGCTAAAACCGTTCCGACCGCATCAAAATTTTTCCCATACTGCCAATACTGTACGGCAAATTCCAGGACATTCATATCGTAAAGGACCTCCGGTGTTACGCGGCTTTGGAAATCATATTTGCTCCCGGCAATTTTATCCGTGTATCTCGGAAGAAGATCCTCTTTATACCGCATGGCTTCCACTTGAAATAACGTAAGCTCTTCACGCATATGCTTTGCCTGAACCTCACCGTATGCATCATTTCCGATTTCCGTATAAAGATGATCATAAAATCGTTCATCATCCATTCCATCTGAACACGGTGCTACATAGGGAACATATACCATCATGTCATCCGGATAATAAAGCCCGTAAACATTCGTCATCAAACCGCCACGGCTGGTTCCGACAGAAACCCATTTATCTCCGAGGATCGGTTTTAACGAAGTATAAATCTTATGATAATCATTCGCCGCATTATCCGCTGTATAATATTCCCAGTATTTCGTATCCTTACGGCTTAAATCATCCGGTTTGGAATCGCCGAAAAAACGATGCTCCACGTTCACATAGTTTCCGTCAAAGTAGTTTGCCATCTCCGGTCCCGGTTCAATTGACAGATAACCCGATTGAATCTTATCCGGAAGGCAATATCCCTGTGTTTCCAACACGGTAATCCTTGCAGAATCGCGAAATGCCACTTCCACTCTCTGCGGGAATGTGCCCTTCGACGGATCCGACCAGTCAAGCGGCTGTTCAAAGGTTACAATATACTTCTCGGAAAAGGCATTTGGAATTTTCCATATCTCCTTCACATCTGAGACTCCCTCGATTGCTTTTAACTGTGCGATTCTTTCCTGATTTCTTGTAAAACCTTTGTTGTATACAAGAACCGCAATTACACCGATAATCGAAAAAACTACCAGAAAAACAATCAGCTTCTTTATGTTCTTTTTCCGCCTGATCTCCGGATCGATATACTGATTTTTATGGCTCATTGTATTTCTCCTTTCATTTTTTCCTTTTTGGCTTTTCTTTTCTCAAGCCATGGAATAACCAGACTTTCATAAGTGTATGTAATAATCGCAGCGGCGGGAATTGCTAAAAGGATTCCCACAATACCGAACATTTTGCCGCCTACTAAAATAAAAACAAGCACTAAAACGGATGGTACTCCGAGTGTATCACCATACATTTTCGGTTTTAAAATGTAACCGTCTACAATCTGTAAGACAATCGTAAAGATAATAAACCACAAAGCCTTGACCGGATTATCCAGAACGAGAATAAATCCACCGATTACCGCACCGATAACCGGACCGAAGGTAGGAATCATATTGGTAACGCCTACGATTACGGAAACCAGCATTGCATACGGCATCCTGGTAATCAGCATAAAAATCAGATTCACTCCGCCGACAATTAATGCTTCCAAAAGCTCACAAACAATATATCGAATCATGATGGAATGACACTTATTCAGAAATTCTCCGATGCTTTCGTAATTCTTTGATTTGATAATCAGTTTGAAAAGTTTTTTTATGCCACCGACAATTCTCTTCTTGTCAAAAAGAAAATAGACGGCAAGAATAACACCCATGGCCACACTGATTAAGGATCCGCCCAAACCTGTTGTGAGGCTTAAAAGTTTCCCCAGCCATTCCGGAAGCTTTTCCCCGATATCGGCTAAAAATCCTTTCGCCCATGTTTCAAGGCCGGAAATATCGATATTAAAGGCAGCCAGCTTAATGCCGATATTATTGACAATCTCATCCGCCTTATTCACGTAACCGTTAAAATTCTTGGCAAAAATGGAAAGACTTAAGATCAGCTGCGGAATCAGCAATGCAAGAATCAGTACAAGGAAAAGAACAACGACAAGTAACGAAAGGACAACAGATAACGTCCTTTTCAATTTCTCTTTTTTCATTTTTTTGAAAATCTTATTTTCAAAAAAAACTGCCAGCGGATCCACGATATAAGCGATAATGGCCCCGGCAATCACAGGATAAAAGAAACTGACAAAAGTCTTAATGACTTTCCACTCAGCTCCGAGATTATTCAAAATGACAAAAAGCAGCACACCACTGCAGCACGCAATCGTATACGGCACCCATTTTGCTTCATACCATTTTTTCTTATTATCCATTTTCATTTTCCCCTCGGCACTCTCAACATTTACAGAATTTCCACCACTTCTCCGATATACATATCATGTCCTGCATCGCTTAGATAAAACGATTTTGCATCCTCACTCAGAATATTTGCCGGATCCAGTTTCTGCTTAAAAATATCTGTCGTAAACTCCATATCGTCACCCTCCTTTTTTACCGCTACATCTTAGCTTCCGCCGATTTTCCCGTGTATACGAGGTAAAATTCCTTATTCCGGTATACCTCCATAAATTCAATCAGGTTATATTTATGACATCCGTAGTCCCCGTTGGGTTCATTTAACAAATATCCTAAAAATCTGCCGTTTTCCTCCGCATACCTTAATCTTGCCCAGACCCGCTCAATTTCGTCACTGTCATTTACAAGATATACCGCTACCTCATCCGGTAAATAGGCATTCCTGTGGCGGTCTAAAATCTCGGATTCCTTTGAACGAAGTTTTTCCACATTCTCGCCTTTATAATACGTATTACTGATAA
>CACZRH010000021.1 GCA_902783455.1 uncultured Lachnospiraceae bacterium
AAAACGGAATAAACATGAAGATAAACCACATAATATTGTTTTCATTGGTTTCTGCCAGAATAACCCAGAAGTTATAATAGGGAACTATGCCAAGCCAACCGTTTTTGCCCATTTTCTTAAAGATCTTATACATACTTATAAAGAAAATAGCTAAAATAGCAAATAAAATAACGAAGTATAAAATCCAGAAAATTAACATTCCTCCTGCAAATAATAAAGCAAAAATTGTATCTCCTGAATTGGAATTGCTCATTTGTATTTCCTCCTTAATTATTATCTAAACTTTTTGAAAGTGCGTCATAAAAGTCAGGGTATTTCTTTTGAATTGAAATGAAAGTGCCTGATTCATCAAGGAAACAATGTCCAGAAGTGCCTTTGCACACAATCTTGTCATCCTGATTCTTCATTACGTAATTGATTTTAATCTTAACGCTTTTTAATTCAGCGATAGATACTTCAATGGTAATCAAATCATCAAATGTTGTGGGTGCCACAAATTTACTCTCCACTTCGGTAACCGGTGAAATAATACCGTTTTCCTCAAGTTTCTTGTAGCTCCATCCGATTTCATCAAGAAAATACACTCTGGCCTCTTCCATCCATCTGATATAATTGGAATGATGAGTCACGCCCATTTTGTCTGTCTCGTAATATTGTACTCTGTGCTTGTAGACTTTCATTTTTGTTTTCCTTTCAAAAAGATATATTACCACATCTATAGAAAAAAGACACTGTATAATATATAATCAAATTTAGTATTTTATGTAAAGGGGTGAAAACATGTTTAACGAAGGAAAAATCTGGATTGGTTCGTCAGGAGACGAAAAAGTATTCATATATCCCAAAATGGCCAACAGACACGGAATGATTGCCGGTGCCACAGGTACAGGTAAAACCGTATCCTTAAAGGTCCTCGCAGAAGCATTCTCTTCATTCGGAGTTCCTGTATTTTTAGCAGATGTAAAAGGTGATTTGGCCGGCATGTGTACCGCAGGTGTCGACAGTGAAGACATGCAGAAACGAATCGAAAGATTCGGGCTTAATGAAGCCGGCTTTTCTTTTAAAACATTCCCTACTACTTTCTGGGATGTTTACGGAGAAAAAGGACTTCCGCTTCGAACGACCATCAGTGAAATGGGACCGATTCTGCTGGCTAGAATTCTGGGATTAAATGAAACCCAGTCGGATATTTTAAGCGTTATTTTTAAAATTGCAGATGATGAGGGCCTTCTTTTAATCGATACCAAGGATCTTCGTTCCATGCTTACCTATGTCGGTGAAAATAATAAGGAATTCAGTCTTCGCTATGGAACGATGTCTTCACAGAGTCTGGGGGCAATTACGCGTGCACTAATTGCGCTGGAGGGCCAGGGCGGTGATTTGTTCTTCGGAGAGCCTGCACTTGATATTCGTGACTGGATCGGATGTGATTATACCGGAAAAGGAAATATCAACATTCTGGACTGCCAGAAGTTAATAAATAATCCGACAATGTATTCCACCTTCATGCTGTGGATGCTGTCCGAACTTTATGAAACGCTTCCGGAAGCAGGTGATTTGGAAAGACCGCGTATCGTATTTTTCTTTGATGAAGCACATATGCTTTTTGATTCGGCAAGCAAATCATTGCTGGAAAAAATCGAACAGATTGTAAAACTGATTCGTTCAAAGGGCGTAGGAGTGTTCTTTATTACCCAGAATCCAAAGGATATTCCCGAGGGAGTTATTTCTCAGCTCGGAACCAAGATTCAGCATGCGCTCAGAGCTTATACACCGGCTGAATTGAAGGCGGCAAAGGCTGCGGCATCGGCATTTCGCGAGAATCCGAATTTTGATACCTTTGAAGTGCTGACGGAACTCGGAATCGGAGAAGCACTTGTTTCCGTTTTGGATGAAAGTGGTATTCCGACGGTTGTGGAGCGTTGTAATATCCTTCCTCCGCAGAGTCAGTTGGGTACAATTGATGATGCGACAAGGGATAGCAAAATCAAATCCGCTATGCTTTATGTGAAGTATGTGGAGACAATTGACAGGGATTCCGCATATGAATTCCTGCAAAGAAAAGCCATTTCGGATGCCGAGGAAAAAGCAAGAGCTGAGGAAGTGGCAAGACTGGAAAAACAGCGTGCTGCGGATGAGGCTGCCGCGCTCAAAGAAGCGCAGCGTCAGGCGGAAGCAGAACGTAAGGCGGCAGAAAAGGCTGTACTTCAGGCTCAGAAAGAAGCAGAGCGTCAGGCACTGGCGGAGCAAAAAGCTGCGGAAAAAGCTGCAATTGCCGCACAGAAACAGGCAGAGAGAGAAGCTCTGGCAGCGGAAAAAGCAGCACAGAAGGAAGCGGATGCAAAGAAACGTGCGGTTAAGAGCGCGACCAAATCCGTTGCAAGTTCTGCAGCAGGTACGGTAGGAAGAGAACTCGGAAATGCAGTCGGTAAATCCGTAGGCGGATCTTTCGGAAAGAAGCTCGGAGGCAATGTCGGTGCATCGTTGAGCCGTGGTATTATCGGAACGTTGTTTAATATCAGCAAATAGGAGTAAATAGCGCATTTTCCCCGTTTTTATCAACGGGGAAAATGTTTTTTCGCAAAAGTTGCAATTAACGGGGAAAGTCGGTATGGATTCAATCAGCAGCAGCTCAAACAGTTATTCGGACAGTATTTCAATTAAAAAACAAATGTTGAAAATGGCAATTCTCTGCGCTTTGGGAATTGCAATCAATATTGGCGGCAGTGCTCTTGCAGGTCTTTTTGACTGGCCGATTTACTTAGACAGTGTCGGAACGGTTCTGATTGCCGTTATGAGCGGTTATCTGCCGGGGATTATTGTCGGGCTTGGAACGAATCTGATTAATGGGATTTTTGATACTCCGGAAATTTATTATGCCGTTATAAATGTTCTGATTGCCGTAATTGCCTCGGCCTTTGCGAGACGCGGACTATTTCGTAAACCCTGGGGAATTGCGCTTTTAATCCTTATGCTGGGTGTGGTCAGTGGCGGTCACGGTGCGATTCTGACCTGGTTTATTTCGGATTTGTGGACCGGTGCCAAATCCTTTGGAGAAGGTCTTCTTTTTGATATTTTAAAGGATATATTTGATAAAAGTATTGCGGTTATCATTGTTTTGCTGCTGTTTTTGTTTTTGCCGTACAAAGTGCAGAAGATGATGCAGATTGAAGGATGGCAGCAAAAACCGCTTTCCAAAGAAGTATTAAAGCAGACGAAGAATCAGAGTACGAAAAAACAAAGTGACGGTAAAACCAGACGTTCTCTTCGAAATAAAATGCTTGCGCTTTTGATTTTTGCAGGGGTTTCCGTTGGTGTGGCGGCGCTTGTTATCAGTGTAGTTCTTTACCGCGATTATACAATTGAGGAGCATTTCAAGCTGGCGGAAGGAACGACGAATCTTGTAGCGAGTATCATTGACGGAAATAAAGTCGAACAGTACATGGAAGAGGGCGATTCTTCCGAAGAATACAGGGCTGTGGAAAATCGTCTCTATAATGTTCTCAACAGTTCCCCGGATATTGAATATATCTATGTTTATCAGATCAAAGAAGACGGAT
This sequence comes from uncultured Lachnospiraceae bacterium, assembly GCA_902783455.1. Classification (GTDB taxonomy): domain Bacteria; phylum Bacillota; class Clostridia; order Lachnospirales; family Lachnospiraceae; genus UBA3766. The sequence goes on from CACZRH010000021.1 coordinate 3,561, forward strand.
GCCATGTTGTTTTTGACCTTGATACGGCTGAAATGGAAGGTGGAAATCCGGGTGATCTGGTGGAGTTTGATGAGTCTTTTTCGGAACTGATTCCGACTCTTTTAATCGGTGGAGAAATTGATCCGATTATCACAAATGACACATTCGGATGGCTGATTACCGTATATAAGCCGGTTTATGACAATTCGGGCAAGTGTGTCTGCTATGCCGCAACGGATATTTCCATGAACCTGATACGAATGAATGAACTCAGTTTTATGGCAAAGCTTCTTTCCATTTTTGCGGGATTCTTTATTCTGGTTATTGCAATCGGTTTGTGGGTAACGGATTACAATGTGGTACTTCCGATCAACTCGATGTCATTAAGTGCCAGCGCATTTGCGTATGATACGGAAGATGACTTAGAGGCCAACGTTGAGAGAATCAGCAAGCTGGACATTCGTACCGGTGATGAAATCGAAACCATGTATCGCGCGTTTACCGTTACAACGGAAAATAACATGAATTATGTTCATGACCTGAATCAGAAAACCGAAACCATTGCGCAGATGCAGGATGCACTGATTCTTGTACTTGCGGATATGGTGGAAAACAGAGATGAGAATACCGGAGATCATGTTCGTAAAACGGCTGAATATACACGAATTATCATGGATAAAATGAAAGAGCTCGGATATTATTCGGATCAGCTGACGGACGAATTTATTTACAACGTGGAGCATTCCGCACCGCTTCATGATATCGGTAAAATCACGGTTTCCGATACAATCTTAAATAAAAACGGAAAACTGGATGATGATGAATTTGAGAAAATGAAGAGTCATACCACCGCCGGTGCGGTTGTATTGCAGCAGGCTATTGATACGATTCCGGAATCCGGCTATCTTCAGGAAGCCAAGAACCTTGCACATTATCATCATGAGAAATGGAATGGAAAAGGCTATCCGACCGGACTTGCCGGCGAAGATATCCCTCTTTCCGCTCGTATTATGGCAGTAGCGGACGTATTTGATGCACTTGTTTCGGCGCGTGTTTACAAGCCGCCCTTCTCTTTCGAAAAAGCAATGAGTATTATCAAGGAAGATGCGGGAACTCATTTTGATCCGAAGGTTGCGGATGCATTTATCCGGTCGCAGGATGAGATCAGGGATGTTATGGAACGATTCCGTATGATTCAGGAAAAGAAAGATGAACAGAAGAAAAAACAGGAAGAAGAAGAGAAAAAGCTAAAAGCTGCCAAAGAAGCGGAAAAAGCGGAAGAAGAAAGACAGAGCATAAACGGATAGATATGGAATATAAACAGGGCGCCGAATTATATTGGGATAATTTATTAAGAAAGCTGAATTGCAGCATGGAAAACATTCGTCTGGTTCAGGCTGATTTTTCAATGGATCCGGATTATCAGGCTGCACTTCAGTTTGCAAATGATGAACAGAGGGCGCAGTATGCGGAAACCTGTCAGATTTGTGCGTATAATCAGAATTTACAATATGGATTAAATCAGGCTGTCAGCAGGTATATTACCGACCATCAGAATAAGGTTGCGGATGCGCAGAACTGGGAAAAGAAGCAGAATCTGGAAGATGATATGAAATCCATAAAGAAAAAAATCTCCAAACGCTGGTGGCCGCCCCTTTCATTTATCGGGCTTTCCATTTTTATCATAAATTTTTTGATTATGCTGGTATTTTTTATTGCATATGCTGTCGATGCATGGTGTTCGCCGGGTTATTTTTGCGCCGGTATTTTTCTGTTATCGACGTTTTTTGTGATTGTTTCACTTGCACTGATGTTTATCTATCTGCCGGTATATGACATCGTTTATAACGCTTTTTTGGTTATCTATTCATTGGTGTGGTTTGTTATCGGATGCATGGATCATGCGGATTATTTTGCAAAGCTTGATGTGCTGATTTACATGGTACCGCTGTTTATTATTCCGTTTCTGGTTTTTGTTTCCACGTTTCCGTTTAAATTTGCCCGCAGAATCAAGCGTGACGCAATGCTGGAGAAATATTTGGACGATATGGACTGGTATGATAATGCCTGTGAAAGCATTATGAATAATTATCAGGATTACATGAACGGGCTTTTTGCGGAATATTCCGCGAAAAAGAGCAGTCCGGAGGCATATCTTTTTTTAAGTCAGGAAGCCTATGATTATCGTGATTATATGCAGTGTGAATTTGCAAAGAGCAAACAGTTCTTTGAAAATAAAACGCCCAAAGGTTAACGGGACGGATTGACTTATATTTTTGTTTTTTCGGGTAAAAAATGATTGACAAACAGGTCATTTATGCATATAATCATACTTGCGTCACGAAATGGGTGGCAGCAAAGTCCAACCGAGGTGTGGCTCAGTTTGGCTAGAGCACCTGGTTTGGGACCAGGGGGTCGCAGGTTCGAATCCTGTCACCTCGAT
>CACZRH010000022.1 GCA_902783455.1 uncultured Lachnospiraceae bacterium
AAGAAATCCTCAGACCGGCGCTAAGATGAAGATTAAAGCTTCCAAGGCTCCCAGATTCAAAGCTGGTAAGGCTCTTAAGGATGCTGTAAACTCCAAATAATTAAGCGTATATAACGTTTCGGAGCCATCTCTTATGAGATGGCTCTTTTCGATTTGCGCGATAAGGCCTTCAAGCGGACACCGTGCTTGCACGAGTGTACATTTGAAGGCCAACGCGACAATCGAGTAGGGGGTGAATCCGCCCTACTCGATTTATAGGGTATGGCGCCAAGGCGCAAAAATGACACAACACCGCCGGTCTCCGCTCCGGTCGGCGCAAAAATGACACAACATCCCCGTCACCATATGTCAAAAAAGGAAGAGTATATGAGATTAGACAAGTATTTAAAGGTGTCGCGCTTAATCAAGCGCCGCACGATAGCCAATGAGGCCTGCGATGCAGGCAGGGTGAGCGTTAACGGCAAGGTTGCCAAGGCGTCCCAGGAAGTAAAAATAGGCGATGTCATTTCGATCCGCTTCGGAGATAAGACCGTGGAGGCGGAAATTCTGAGTATCACCGAGACCGTGCATAAGGAAGATGCAAAGGAGATGTATCGTTACCTGTCGTAAGATAAGCATCATAAAGCCGTCCGTAAAAAAATTGGGTAAAGAATTTCGATGGAATTTTTATTCATTTTGTGCAAGGTGACATAATTTAACACAAGATATGGTAAAAGTTAACATATAACAACCTGAAAAAGCCCGAAAATGCGTAAAAAATTACAAAAAAATGGTTGACGTAATTTATTTCATCCGATACAATTATTTCGTACTGTTATGTAAACAGACAAAGATTGTTGCAGGGGAAAAAAATTCATGGCGAATGATCGCAGAACAGCCGGACGGCGAAGAAGACGCGGACCGGATAACAGAGTCGGAATGGTTTTGATATCATCTGTTTTGGTTATCGTATTACTGGCGTCCGTATTAAAAGTCATTTCCATAAAGAAGTCGCAGGCTGTGTACACGGAAAAGGAAGAATATTATTCAGCACTGGTAGCGGGCGAAGAAAAACGATCCGAAGAGCTGGTGGAATTCGAAAAATACACACAGACCAACGCATATATTGAAGAGGTAGCCAAGGAACGTTACGGGCTGGTAAAAGACGGAGAGATTATTTTTGTAGCAGAGTAAAACGGTTGACGATGATGCGTCAGCCGTTTTTTAGTGGTATACTTTATTAGAAAATTATTGCACCTGTCCGGAGATTTTTGGAAGGAACAGATCACAGGAAAACGAAGAAGACGTGAAAGAAAAAATTTTTGCATACATAAAGGAATATGGCATGATAAAAGAAGGCGATACGGTGGTGGTCGGAGTATCCGGCGGTGCGGATTCCGTATGCCTTCTTTCTTTGCTTTCCGAATACCGGAAAAATTTAAGCTTTACACTTCTTGCAGCGCACGTGCATCACGGTCTTCGGGCAAATGCCGACGGAGATGAGGAATATGTAAAAGAGCTCTGCGAAAAGTTAAATGTACCGTTGAAATATCTACACATCGATGCACGTAAAGAGGCGGAAACGCTCGGGGTTTCGGTGGAGGAAGCCGGGCGGATTAAGAGGTATGAATTTTTCCGGGAAGTTCTGGGGAAAGAGTTTGGAAAAATAGCCGTCGCGCATCATCGCGATGATTTATGCGAAACGATGCTCTTCCAGCTGTTTCGCGGAAGCGGAATCAGCGGACTGAAGGGGATTGCGCCGGTTTCGGGAAATGTAATCCGACCGCTTCTTTCGGTAAGCCGTGCAGAAATCGAAGCGTATCTGAAAAAGGAAGGACTTTCCTGGCGGACGGATGAGAGCAATGCCGAGCTTACGTATGCCAGAAACCGCATCCGGCATGAGATTATGCCGATTGCGGAAGAAATTTGCAGCGGTGCAGGGGAGCACATGGCACAGTGCGCCGAGCGGATACGGGAAATCGATGATTATATAAAGAAACAGGCGGAGGAAGAGAAGGCGCAGGTTTACGTATGTCCGGAAGAGGATGATACTTACCGAACGGCCGGGATTGAAAGAAGCGGCATTTACAACCGGTATTTAAAGGAAGGCAGCAGGCCGGTTACAATCCTTCTTCGAAATGAAATCACTGCATATCCGAAGGCACTGAAGGGTGAACTGATTCTTCAGGCGTTATATACGGTTGCCGGAAGAAAACGGGATATCGGGCTGGTTCAGGTAAATGCCGTATCCGATTTGTTTGATTCACAGGTCGGAAAACGCAGGGAATTTATCTATGGGCTGATGGCTGAACGCGAATACGACGGTGTGCGGATTTCCATCATGAAGAAGAATTCAGAGAAAACGGATTCAGGGAAAACAGACTTCGAAAAAACAAATTCTGAAAAAACAGACTCCGAAAAAATAAATCCTGAGAAAATGGCTTCCTGGGAAATGGATGTTAAAAAAACAGACGCTGAGAACATTCGGGAAATTTGCCTGATACCGTATGCATGGACGGACGGGCAGGAATTTTCATTTAAGCTGGGCGTTGATTATGAGGGGATTGCAAAGATCATAGAAAACCCCGATTTTGAAAAAATCCCGGCCGGTTCCTATACGAAATGGTTAAATTGTGATACAATAAATAACTGTCTTTTATTTCGGCATCCGAAGCCGGGGGATTATATGATTGTTACGAAAGACGGCGGAAGCAAAAAGCTTCAGGATTATTTTGTAAATGAAAAAATTCCCGCTGCAGACAGAAATTCCCTGTGGGTATTATCGGACGGGCAAAGAATCCTCTGGGTGGTCGGATACCGCATCGGAGAAGATGCCAAAATAACGGGGGAGACGAAAACAGTATTGCAAATCTTTCTCAAATAACAAATTTAAATAACAAAT
>CACZRH010000023.1 GCA_902783455.1 uncultured Lachnospiraceae bacterium
AGCTCTTCACTCCACAAATACATTTTCCCGTTCATTAAAAATACGCCCGGTGCCCCCTCGCATGTAAACGGATTCACTCCGGTCTCTCCGATTCCGAAGGAGTTACGAATGTCCAGATATTCGTCAAGTAACACTACACGGGAAGTATTATACAGCATGTAGTACCCTTCACAGGGATAGAATCCATAGAAGCTTTCCCCCTCAAAGGTTACGGAGTATTCCACCTTATCCGTCCGGGTATTGATTTTATTCAGCACACTCTGCGTTAAATACTGACCATACTCTGTCTCCATTAAAAAGAGGAATTTTCCGTCAAAATAAACACTTTCTATGTAGCTATCATAAGTATTGACATACAGGACATCCCCGGTGAATGCATCAAAACAGAGTATGAGGCAGGAATTACCGTTATCGATACTAAAGTCCTGAAACAGAGCAGCTGCATACTTTCCGTCGTTTGAAAGAAAAATGCCTGAAAGTTTTTCGACTTTCATGATATCGGAACGATAATCATAACTGATTGTTTCATCCGGTACCATGGACACAAATTCTTTCTCATACAGTATTTCTCCCCCGGAAATACCATAAAGCATTTCCCCGGATGCTGCCAGTGTAATGGAAAAATCGGCGGAAGAATACAAATATCCGGACTTTGGAATCAATTCCCGCTCCGTACGGTCTTCCCTGTTGAAACAGGTGATTTTATCTTCATCTGCATAAAGAATCCAATTATCTGCGTTGAATGAAATATTATGCGTATCAAAACTAAGGCCCTTATGTGTATCAATCAGGGATGAATCCGCAGTATCCAATACATAAACGGAATTCTCTTTATAATCCATTCCAATCATGGTACGTCCGTCCCCGGAAAAAAGCACATTGGAAACCGGTGCCGGAAAGGACAGAATTCTGTCTGATCTGTATTTGCCGGGAAAGGTATATACTCCGGTCGCATCTGTCAGGGCACGAAAGGCGTTATCGTTATAATCTTCACTCTCCTCGGTAGGCAATACACTTCTCGCGGCATAAATGGCATCCATAGTCCTTCCTTCCCGCAAAAGAGACATGGAACTCGATGCTTTGGAATCGGCAAGCTGTTTTTCAATGATCCGATTCTGATTATGCAGACGAAACAGAAAATAACTGCTTTGGGAAATAATCAGCAGCAATACCAGTATCACGGCCGACACAGCAAGGACGCGTTTTTTAAACTGCACTTCCCTCTGCCTTTGTTTTAAATCATCATATTTTATTCCGAATATGGCGGAACAAAGACGCAGCGTTGTATCATTAACGGCATTCCTTAATTCTCTGGAATTCTTCCCTTTACAATCGGCGGCAAGAGGCATTTTGTTCTCCCTTACCGTTACCTCGTCTCCATTTATGTCTTTTTTTACAACATCTTCATAGCATAGAATTTCGGGAAACGAATCCTTTGGTTCCCCTTCAAGCAAAACCAGCAGAATCTGATCCCTTCTGTTCAGTTTCAGAAAGGTTTCCACTTCCTGCATGCACCAAACGGATTCCGAAAACCTCGGCGAGCAGATGACAATCAAAAAATCGGAATTGATCAAAGCCTGATTAATCTCCGCAGAAAGCTCTGCGGAAACGGATAATTCCGTTGTATCCCGAAATACCCTCTCCAGTTTTCGCTTCCCGATTTTTCGGGCGATGGAACGCGGCAATGTATAATTTTCCAGTTTCCGGTGAAGTGCCGTTGCTATTTTTATATCCAGCGGACTGTGCCGGTAGCTGATAAATGCATCGTAATGTGTTTCCTGAGCCATTCTGAAAATCCTTTTCCCGGTAATCCCCCGTTTCGACGTAATCACTACATCTGCTTCGGGAGTTGTATCTTGGGCATATATCCCTGTAAGGAATCCTGATTTCATTTCGCTTCTCAACAGGACCCTTTGTTTTACTTTAGACATTTCCTTCCGATTCGTCAATTTTATCCTGCAGGTTTTCTGCCTTCCAGCCGGTTCCCCAATTGTCCGGCAGACATTTTTTTATTCTC
>CACZRH010000024.1 GCA_902783455.1 uncultured Lachnospiraceae bacterium
ATGGATCTGCAGTAGTAGAGATTACCGATACTTATGTATCAACTACACCTGCAACCGCATCTCTTACATTACAGAAAGCACTTGTTGATAATACCGCTTCAACAGAATCCGGTATTCCGGCAAGCTTCAAGATAGCAGTAAAAGACGGAGATCAGTTTGTTCAGGCAGACGGAACACTCGGTGGAGAATTCTACTTTGATGTAACGCCGGGAACCGATGTAGTAATTGATAATCTGAATGTCGGAACGACCTATGTTATTGAAGAAAAAACAGATGAAGCACAGCCTGCAACAGGATTTAAGTTAAGCAAGAGCGGAACCGCAAGCATTACATTAAATTCGGATTCCACTCAGAATGTTGCAACTGTAATCAATACCTATGATATTGATTCACCGGATACCGTAACACTTACCGTAAGCAAGACAGTATACGGCGTGGAAGGTACTCCGAGCAAGATTTTCAAATTCGTTGTAATTGATACTACCAACGGATATGTTGTGAAAGCAGCTGACGGAACGGTTACATACACAACCGAGAAGAATGATGCTTCAACATTTGAAGTTGCTGCAGATGCAAGCTATGATGTAACGAATCTGCCGAAGGGAGTTTACAACGTAGAAGAATTAACAGATGATGTTGATATCCCCGGATATCAGTTTGATGGTACAAGCGCCAACACCGCAACAACGGTTGGACCGATTGATTTGACCGGTGGTGATGGAAATGCAGAACTTAAGAATGCGTACAAGAAAGAAATTAAGATTTCCAAGGTTGAGTTCTTCGGACACGGCGGAATTGCCGGTGCAACACTTCAGATCATTGATGGTGCAGGAAACGTATTATACGAGTGGGTATCCACAACGGAAGTTTACAGCTTCTATGTAGGAGACGGAAACTATACCATTCATGAGAAGAATCCTCCGGAAGATCACAAGACAGCACTTGATGTAGTATTTAACGTAACAGACGGTGTTCTTACCAAGGTAAGCGGTGATGACGGACAGATTAATGCAAACGGTGAAATTGAATTTAAGAATGACCCGATTGCAGTAAGAGGTAAATTATCCGTTCATGTGGAAGAAGAAGATACCGGAAATGATGTTCCCGGAGCAGAAGTTGAAGTAACGGGACCGTTTGGAGGAGAAGGAACTAACATAACCAAGACATTTGTTACCAACTCCAAGGGCCAGATTACCGAGAATAATACGGAAGGCGGAGCGACTCCGTTTGATGTACCGCCCGGAACCTACACCTTTAAGATTACCAAGGTTCCTACCGGATTCAAGGTAACCCAGGGAGCAACCGGAACGGTTGTCGTACCGAAGAACGGAGAAGGAAAAGGCGAGGCTAAGATTTTACCGAAGTCAGGCCTGAAGATTACGGTTCTTGATGAAGTAACGAATAATCCTGTACCGGGAGCGGAAGTAGAAGTTAAGAAGCCGGACGGAACGACAGAAACCCTTATTACCGATGGAAACGGTGAAATTACCAAGTTTGAAGACGACACACCGACCGGTGATTACACCATTACCGTGAAGAAGGTACCGGATGGATATACCGTAACGGTTAATAAGGAACAGCCTGCAAAGGTTACCAGAGGAAATCGTACGGACGTAGTAGCCAAGGTTAACACCAGTACCGGTGGACTGATTATTACGGTCCTTGATGAAAAGACCGGAACTCCTGTACCGAATGCAGAAGTACAGGTTCAGAAACCGGATGGAACAACGGAAACCCATATTACCGACGGTAACGGTCAGATTACGAAGTATACCGAGAAGGATGAAAGAGGACATTATAAGGCTCCGGTAGGACAGTATAAGATCACCGTAGTTAAGGTTCCGGAAGGATATACCGTATCAGTAGGCAAGACCGAAGAGAAGACGATAGTTGTTGGTACAGTAGTTGAACATGTTGCAAAGATTGCGAAGAACGAAGCTCCTAAGAATGATATTCCTGCACAGGAGAATTTACCTTCCAAACCCGGAACATCAACCGCTACCAATCAGCAAACTTCAGGCGGCAGGGATACAATCGTAATCAGCACTAAGAATACTACGGTAACAGATTCCATGACCGCAGCGAAGACGGGTGAGAGCAAGATTCCTTACTTCGCATTCGGAGGTTCCATGCTGACACTGGTAATCGGCGCTGCAGTTTATGTAGTCCTTACCAAAAAGAAAAGAGAAGAGGAAGAATATCAGACTCTTTCACTTAAGTAATTAAGAATTAAGAAATGAAATAAAGGGAACTGCCTGAAAAGGCAGTTCTCTTTTTTGTTGCGAAGGATACCGGCGTGCGAATGCCATGCCGGCGAGAGTCTGCTTTCAAATTGGCATAATGGAAAAAAGTGTTGTATAATACAATCTATGATATTTCTTTAAACATCCGGAATTTAAAATGAAACAATCACAAAAAACGGACAAATTCACAATGCTTACCACGATGCCGGTACCGAAGTTAATTATTAAACTTGCGATACCGACTATTATCAGTATGCTTGTAACCGGCTTATATAATGTGGCGGATACTTTTTTTGTAGGCAAAATTTCCAAGAATGATACAGCAGCGGTTGGACTGGTTTTCACGGTAATGGCGCTGATTCAGGCGGTCGGATTCTTTTGCGGACAGGGTTCCGGAACGTTTCTTTCCAGAATGCTGGGTGCAGGCGAAAAAAAGAAGGCCGAAGAAATGGCAGCAACCGGATTTGTGGTGGCAGCGATTCTCGGAATTATTATAGCCATAGTCGGAAATCGGTTTGCGGAACCGATTTCCTATTTTCTCGGGGCAGATGAAGAAAGTATCGACCAGACGGTGCATTATCTTCGAATTATTCTGATTGGCTCACCATTTATGACCTGTCAGTTTGTTATCAATAATCAGCTTCGTTTTCAGGGGAGTGCAATATACGCAATGGTCGGACTCTTCTGTGGTGCAGTTGTAAATGTGGGGCTGGATCCGCTTTTAATGTTCGGATTTCATATGGGAATTTCCGGAGCGGCGGTTGCAACAATTTCAGCACAGTTTATCAGCTTTCTGGTTTTGTTAATCGGAACGACGAAAGGATCGAATCTTCGACTTCATCCGAAAAATATCCGATTTAATTTACTCTATCTTAAAGAAATAGTAAACGGCGGTTCGGCGTCGTTTCTCCGTCAGGGACTTGCTGCGGTAGCAACGCTGCTTTTGAACAAGGTAGCAGGTGATTTGGGCGATAATACTGCAATTGCTGCGATGACGGTGGTAACAAAAATAATTATGATGGTTGGATGCGCGATGATCGGTTTCGGGCAGGGATTCCAGCCGGTATGTTCTTTTAATTACGGTGCAGGGTTAAAGTCACGCGTAAGGGAAGGATTTTGGTTTTGCGTAAAATACGGAACCATCTTTTTGACTGTCGGAGCGACTGTGCTGATTGTATTAGCCAATCCGATTGTAATGTTTATGATTGATGATTCTGATGTAGCTTCGATTGCAATTCCGGCACTTCGATGGCAGGCATTATGTTTGCCGTTTCTTGCATTTTCATCCATGGCAAACATGCTGCTTCAGTCAACCGGAAAGGGTGTTAAGGCATCGATAGCCTCGTCCTGTCGAAGCGGGCTTTGTTTTATTCCGCTTTTGTATCTGTTGACATATTTTATGGGCATTAAAGGTTTGGAAATGACGCAGGCATGTGCCGATTTTCTTGCATTTATAATTGCCATACCGCTTGCAGCATCGGAATTAAAAGAGATGAAAGAAAATGAAGGAGAATAACAATGGCATATGAGAACATTCTTTTAATTAACCTGAAAAAAATACCGAAAAAAGATGCACTCTATGAGGGTGAATATAAATATAAGAGGGCAAATTATTCAATTCAGATATACGAGGACGGTGTATGCGTTCGTAAAAAAACAACAACCAAAGCGGTGAAATGGAATTTTGCGGAAGTCGGTGGAGATTTGCATGATGCTATCAGAAAAGCACATCTTTTATATGCATTATCTGTCGGAAAGGGGCTGGTTGTAAAGGAATACAGGGTTTCTTACGCGGGCGGTGATTTTATTACAATATCCGATTCTGAAAAGATGTTTCCGTTTGTATTTTCTATTTTATCCGGCAGAGATCTGCTTTTCGAAAATGCAGGAAATAAATACAACGGCGTATTTCATAACAGGGAAATATTAGAGTATTTTACTACGGGGAATAAAAGTAAGGAAAAAGAAGATAAAATTGCTGTAGCAGTATGTTCATTCCTGCAGGGGCGAAGCCGCGATTTTGAGGTAGACAGATTCATGAATTACTGGACTGCCGTTAATTCCATTTACGGATTTTTAAATCAGGAACATAAGAGAGTGATTGATGAAAGGGTTGATGCGATTCCTAAGGAATGGCTCGAGGAGCAGCATGTTACGGCGGACAATCTGAAGAGACTGTTTTCGCCATATGAGGAAGTGATGGATGACTGGAATAAACTTTCTGTTTTTATGGCGCTTATAATGAAAAAAAGAGGTCTCGTATATAAGGGTGGAAAAGTCCGGGATAAAAAAGCGGCATGGAATGAAATCAATAAAGAATATGCCAATCCGTATAAATCATTTGCCGAGGAATATCAGGATGCAGAAGGAAAAACAAGATTCAGCTTCGGAAGATTATATGAATTGACGACATCCGGTCTGGAGCCGGACGAGATTGAATTTCAGGATGAAAAAGAAAAGCAGGATTATGCTAAATTGTATGAGTGGGGATGCAGAGTGGAAAACTCCCCGTATGTATTTTTATCCCTGGGAAAACCTTATAATCAGCGCAATCATTATGTTCATGGAAGTGAGGTATCAGTACTGTTCTCGGATATGTATCATCTTCATCTGATTTCCTGCCTGAATTATTTTATGGATCAGTTACTCAGTGAATTTATTCCTTATCTTTTTGATGAGGAAAAATTGGCGGAATTGTTATCGGATGTGCATACGATTATTTACGAAAAAAATAAGAACAGTAATAAGGTTGATGGCGATGCTGGTTTGACTTTTGCGCAAATTTCAAAGGCAGGAAGAAAAATAGCCAACCAGCATAAGACGGAATGGCTGGCAGGGAAAAAACTGTAAGTGGCTATTTTAAAATCAAATATATATAATCTATATTTCTCCACAGGATTCCCTTTTGATTAATTCACAGGGAATCTTGACTTTTAACGGGGTGTGAATCTGAAGGTTGGATGACACAAAGACCAGATTGGCGCCGTGTGCGCCCATGTCATAGGCCGGCGCGTGGATGGAGGTAAGTGCCGGAGTGGTATACTTGCAGGCATCCACATCGTTAAAGCCGATTAAGGAGATGTCTTTCGGAATGGAAAGACCGGCTTCGGAGATTGCGCGCATCGCGCCGATGGCGATGGCATCACTGGCTGCGAAAACAGCGGTAGGGCGATTTTTCATGGAAAGAATCTGATTCATCATGTCATATCCGGAAGCGGAGTTGAAGGATTCCTCCAAAACCCAGGTTTCGCCGTCTAAATTATGACGCTTCATATAATTTAAATAAGCTCTTTTTCGTAAATCCATGATGGGTTCATGGTTTCCGACATATTCCTGACCGCCGATATAGGCGATTTTTTTGTGCCCAAGCGATTCCAGATAATGAAGGGCATCGCGGACGGACTGCTCGAAATCCATTGTGATGGAAGTGATTTTGTATTTATCCACCGGACGGTCCAAAAAGACGATGTTCTTGCAAATCCGGATAAAATTCTTTATTTCCCGGTCGGAAAATTTTCCGATACAGACAAGTCCGTCCACATTTTTTAATACCTCGGCAGGATCATCATCGGAAGGGAACAGCCTTGTGATGGCGATGTTGTTTTTCCCACAGAAGTCTTCCACGCCCTGCCTGGCTGCAAGATAATAGGTATCCGTGAGCTCCTCGTCAGCGGAGAACCATTGAACGATTCCCATGGTAAAGGCGCTTTTTTTATTTGCAGCAGAGTGAAGAGGCTTGGTGTACCCGACTCTGGTAGCGATTTGTAAAACGCGTTCCCTCGTTTCTTTGGAGACGCTTAACGTCTCGTCCTGATTTAGTATTCTGGATACGGCGCCGGCGGAGATGCCGGCTTCTTTTGCTATGTCACGAATTGTTGCCATATGAATGCTCCTGTTTATTTGTGCGTTTACTTGAAAAAGTCTGTCTATACAGCCTGTTTATATAAGTGCTTGTTTCGAATCAGTTCGGTTCGTAATGATTCGGTTCGAATTGATTTTGTATTTATTGATAGGGAATAATCTCAAAAATGTTTATCAAATATTTATCAATTTGTTTACTTGAAGTTATTTTATAGTGAAATTCAGTAAATTACAAGACGAATGTGAAAAGATATTGAAATTTGGATGTTTTACACAAAAGCAGTGCAAATATTTTTAATAGTAAACAAGTAGTAAACAAATTGACGATATGGTAAACAAGTGATACATTTGTAATTAATAAAACATTCATGGAGGCAGTGCCGGGGAAACCGTGAGAGGAGAAAAATGACACAAAGTCCCCGTCCCCGTGTGTCAAAATGGGAGGTTATGAGAATGGGAAATATTGCGAGTCTGGAAAAACAAATCAAGTCCGGTGCAGAAGATGCGAAGTTTTTAGATATCTATGCGGACGAAAGTAAAATCGAATATCAGAAGGAACGCTATGTTGCAGCACTGGAAAAATTTAAGGAGATTTACGGAAATGAGAAGGTGATGATTTTCTCCGCACCTGGAAGAAGTGAGGTTATGGGAAATCATACGGATCACCAGCAGGGCGAAATTCTTGCGGCAAGCGTAAATTTAGATGCCATTGCGGTGGTACATCCTCTGAAAGAACGGATTGTCCGGATTACCTCCGACGGATACAAAGAAATCACCGTGGACTTAAAAGACTTAAAATGCGTTAGCGGTGAGAAGGGCGGAACGAAGGCCTTAATTAAAGGTGTATTGAAAGGCTTTGAATATAAGGGATATAAAATCGGTGGCTTTGAAGCATATGTGACCAGCGATGTAATCATTGGCGCAGGTCTTTCTTCCTCCGCTGCTTTTGAAACACTTCTCGGGACAATACTGAATTATCTGTATAACAAGGGCGCGGTCAGCGCAGTGGAAATTGCCATTATCGGACAGTTTGCGGAAAATGTTTACTTCGGAAAGCCCTGCGGATTAATGGATCAGATGGCGTGCTCGGTTGGAAATCTGGTGCATGTGGATTTTGCAAATCCGGATGAACCGAAAGTTGAAAAAATCGATTTTGATTTGGCATCGCACGGATACAGCCTTTGCATTACGGATACGAAGGGATCGCATGCGGATTTGACCGACGAATACGCAGCCATTC
>CACZRH010000025.1 GCA_902783455.1 uncultured Lachnospiraceae bacterium
ATATAAATCAACATCCGTTTTTTCCTTCGCCGCCATAAGGTCATCATAGCAGTATACAATTCGAAGGTCCGTATTTTCCTTAAAGTAATTATATACCTGCAGGGACCGGTAAACTTCCGCCGGATCTCCGTATACATCCGGCATGTACTCGCTGTATATACGCTCCTTGTTCGGTACAATAAAGAGCACAAACTCCCTGCCTTCGGAAGCGAGGATATCTCTCTGTGCCAAAATGTTTGCCGCAATTACCTCTAAATCCGCCTGCGTATAAGTATTGGTCCCCTGATAAACCGCCAGAGAATCGCCGTCATTATATTTGCTGTAAAACAGCCACCCTTCTTTTCCGACAATTACAGATTCATTCGTGGACCTGCCGAAAAAATAATAATCGATTGAGGAATTAAGCGATATCAGGGCATTGCGAAACGGCAGCGTATCATTAAAATATGCTGTATATTCCGATGAAAAATTTTTGTAATTTTCGATTGTGAATACCGGTTTTTCCGCAAGATTCCGGTTCTCATAATTTTCCGTATCCATATATTTTCCTGCCAATGCCCAAATTAATTTGGGCAGACAGAGAAGAAGGATGAAGGAAATCAGTATGATAACCGGGCCTGCTTTTTTTCTTTTTTCACTCATAGTTTTTCAGTATCTCTATATCCTTATTTTCTTTTGTTTTTTACCAAATATATCCGTCTCAATTATGCCGGATTCCAGTCATTTCCCTCTGTCAGAACTGGAAATAAATAAACGGATTATATGTATCCGCAGCCATGCTCGCAAGGCAGAGAATCAGTAATATTACACAGTATACCGCCTCCGGCACGGAATCTTTCCAGACTTTCTGAGCTTTTTCCGGAATAAATTTTTTTAAAAATCCCATTCCGATTACGGCACAGATAAATATTGCCACCGTCTTTTTATCCATATATTCCCAATACGGAATCGGATTCTCTACATGCTTCCATGGGGTAAGCATTTTTTCAATAAATTGAAATCCCGTAGCGGTATCCTTCGCCCGGAATAACACCCATCCGAAATGCACGACAAGGAAGGTATAAATGGTCGGGAGAACTTTAATTTTCTCAAGAATTTTTTTGAATCCCAAACGTTCCAAAACGGAAAACAATCCGTGATATAATCCCCAGATGATAAAGGACCAGTCCGCGCCGTGCCAAAGCCCGGTCAGGAAAAAGACAATGACCAGGTTCACATAGGTACGCACCTTTCCTTTTCGGTTTCCGCCAAGCGGAATATAGACGTATTCCTTAAACCATGTTCCCAGGGAAATATGCCATCTGCGCCAGAATTCCGAAATGGAACCAGACAGATACGGATACTGAAAGTTTTCGAGAAAATCGAAGCCGAACATTTTTCCGAGACCGATTGCCATGTCCGAGTAACCGGAAAAATCGTAGTAAATCTGAAACGTATACGCCAATGCCCCGAGCCATGCAGCCCCGAATCCGATTTTTTCCATTTCGCAGCCGTAAACGGTGTCCGCACAAAGACCTAAAACATTTGCAATCAAAACCTTCTTGGCAAGACCGTAAATAAAACGTTTGAAACCAATGGTGAAGCCGTCAAACGAAATTGTACGATTTTCAATCTGACGGTTAATGTCCTTGTATTTTACAATCGGACCTGCAATCAGCTGCGGGAAAAAGGAAATATAAAGTGCAACATTAATCACATTCTTTGATGCCTTTGTATCGTCCCTGTAAACATCAATCACATAGGAAAGTGCCTGAAAGGTAAAGAAGGAAATCCCGATGGGGAGCGCAATTTCCGGCACGGTAACAAGATCTTTTTTAAAAATTGCATTCACGGAGGAAAGCGCAAAACCGGCATATTTATAATAGCCCAAAGCTCCGATGTTAAAAATGACGGCAGCAATTAAAGGGAGTCGTCTGAAACTCCCTTTTGCCTTTGAGATTGCAAGCCCGAGTGCATAATTCACAAGGATGGAGAGAACCATCAGCAGTACCAGATAAGGTTCTCCCCATGCATAGAACAGAATACTTGCAGCCATGAGCAAAGCATTCGAATATTCATTTTTAATCAGGTAATTGAGAACAAATACCAGCGGTAAAAATAATAACAAAAAAACCGATGAACTGAATACCATAATGCTCCGTTAAGTGCAGATTAAAAATTAACTACTGAAAATCTGTGTCCAGTAAACGGAACCGTTTCGATAAACTCCGACTCCGATATACTCATAATTCTTATTCAAAATATTCGACCTGTGACCGGAGGAATTCATCCAGGCATTAACCACAAAATATGCCGTAGGCTGGCCCATTGCAATGTTTTCCCCGCCACCTCCGCAGGAGTAACCGAATTCATCCAGAATGGTAAAACAGGATTGTCCGTTGGGTCTGGTATGAGAAAATTGGGTTTTAAGTTCGGTACTTCTTACATATGCTGCAGCGCAGAGTGTATCTTCTTTAATCAGCGGAAGTGCGCCATTGGCCATTCTGTAATAATTACATTCCGCGATTACTTCATCCACTTCGTTTGAAGCCTCGCTCTGCGAAATATTTCCGTAATAGCTGAAGAATATATCTCCGTCATAGGGAACATAGGTAATATATCTGTTTGCAAGGATTCCTGCAATAACAAAGAACCATGCACCGTCGTACTGTACCAGTCCGACATACTGCGTCTGTGCCTGTCCGTTTGCAAGATAAACCCATTCCGTCTCGTCATGCGGATTCTGAACCAAACCGCTCGTTTCCGTAAGAAGTCTTCCTTTTGCTACAAAGAAATAACCTCCATCATAGGAAACAAAACCGCTGTAATTCGTATCCAGTTTTCCGTTCTTAACAAAGAACCATGCACCGTCATACTGAACCAGTCCTGAAACACTGTTCTGTACCTGACCTCCGGAAAGAAAATACCAGTCGGTTATATTATTCGGATCCTGTACGAGACCGTTTTTCTCGGTAGCAACCATTCCGTTTGCAACTAAGAAAACGCCGTCCCCGTAATTTACAAAGGAATATTCATCCGAAATCCATCTGCCTGCCTCTAAGTAATACCATTTTCCGTTTAACAGAATCAGACCGGATTTGCTTTTATCCACTTTACCGTTTACATAGTAATAATATTTACCGTCGGATGCTTTCTTGATAACCGGAGCAGAATTAGTCGTAGTCTGCGAACTACCTAAAATCGGTCTGACATCGGAGTACTCAAAAAGCTCCATCGGAAGACCCGGAACAAAATCCGACCAATCCCCCTGGGACAAATCGGTTTTGTCGGCAGATGCTTCTTTGCCAATTAGCTCTTTCTCTTCCAAGTTATTTTCTGCCGGTTCTTTTCCATCCGATAATTCCTCATCCGCCTCTGCATCATCTTTTAATTCTGTATCCTTAATTTTCTTAGATTCCGATTCTTTTTGATCTGCATCCGCATCTTCAATTACTGATTTCTCTTCAGCTTCATCTGAATCTTTTACTTCCGCTTCTTTAATTTCTTTTTCGTCAGCATCCGCACCTTCGATTACGGATTTATCTTCGGCACCATCTGCATCTGTGATTTCTTTTTCACCGGCATCCACACCTTCGATTGCCGATTTTTCTTCACTGTCGTCTGCAGATGCCTCAACTGCTTTGTCATCTGACTCTGCATCTGCAGAAAAATCCGTATCACATGTGATTTCCGTATCCGCAGCTTCGCAGAGTTCCGGTAAAGCACACTCTGCATCTTCAATGGACGCATAATCCGTTATGCAAATATTCTGTACCTCTTCCGGTTCCTTTGCGAATGCGGTTGCCGGCAACAGACTTACGCATAAAAGAAATGATAAAGCAACAGCCATACCCTTTTTACATTTTTTCATAGTAACCCCTCCGTTTGACACTAAGTCCTTCATAACACTCTTATGCTAATAATATTACTTCATCCGTCCCTTGACAATATTTACGGTTTTTCCGTTATACTGTGCCTTTCCGGTATAGGATGTATCCAGCTTTCCGTTTACAACATAGAAACCTGCCTTATTATAAATCACCACGCCCGTCTTCTGTTTCTGCACCTGGCCTTTGGAAAGAAAATACCAGTCCGCCTTGTTATTCGGATCCTGTACTAATCCGTCCTTACGCACGAGCTTGCCGCGGGCTACAAAGAACTTTCCTCCGTTGTAATC
>CACZRH010000026.1 GCA_902783455.1 uncultured Lachnospiraceae bacterium
AATTCACTTATTTCTTCCCATCGTACCGAATCATTTTGAACCGGAATTACCAGCGCATGAGAATCATACCCCATGGTATACTCGCCAAAGAGCAAAAGGCTGCCCATATTATTATCTTTCACCTTAATATCCTCCTTTATGAGACGGACATCTACTCGATTTCACCATTCTCAATAACATCCAGTATGTAATAATTGCCCATATATTCACACGTAATAAAGGTAAAACTGTAACAGCCCTCGCCTCCGAAATAGTAATGACAGGTTGTGTAACAGCTTTTTACGTCATTACAATCCAGTTCATACTTATCCTCATAAAAAGCCTCATCCGCATCTTCAAATTCAGCGAATGTTAAAGTATCCAATGCCCAATGGTACATGGCTACGACATATGCCGAATCATCATTCGGAGCCCACATGGGACCAAGACTGATTTCCAGACCCTCCGGAAAGCACCTTTTTCCGTCATCCACGTTCTTGGCTTCTAAATCCTTCATGTATCTTTTGATTACTGCCGTTTCATCATTGGAGCCATAACTCTTTGAAGCACAGCCTGTGCTGATAAGAGTCAAAACCATGAGAACTGACAACAGCACCGCAAAATATTTTTTCATTTTTAAATTCCGCCTTATAACCCTAGAATTTCACTACTTCAGGTGCTGCCGTAAAGGAACTGAAGGTTGCCGTTGCATTCTTCAGATAAAACACTTCCGTGTTGCCGTCATCTGCTGCATACATCCCCTTAAGCTCCGGATATGCATCAAGCATCGCCTCTCTTGCTTCCAGACGGTCGTCCTCAACAAGTTCGCAGGCAACACGAAGCCACTTTCCATCCTTGAACGCACAAATCTCTGATTTCGGATTCGCGTGAATCTGCTTCGACACATCCTTTACCTTTCCGGTCTGAATATAAAGCTTTCCTTCAAAAATATTAGCCGTACCAAACGGTCTGACACGCGGCTGATCTCCTTCCACCGTTGCAAGATAATAAACGCCTGCCTCTTTTAAAAATTGTGCTGTTTTTTCCATAAGATTACGCTCCCTTCCATGTCTTTTTTATATATTAAGTCTACCATTAAATCTACAAATATATTTTACTATATATTCTCTATATTTCCATTATTCTTTTACGAAATATTTTTATACTTTCAGCTATTGGGACAACGCAAAAAGAGCCTGCTTTTTGCAGGCTCAGCGTGACTAAATAATACATCACGTCATCTTTGAACTACATGACATTATCTTATTACTTCACTACATCCCGGAAAACCAGCTGCCCGTATTCTTTCCTGTGTGATCCTCGATGTACTCAAGCAGCTTTCCGAATTTAACATTTCCGTTTTTTTCCAGAATTCCTTCTTTGAGAAGAATCGCCAGGCCTTCCGGAGAATGAAGCATTCCGAACGGTGTCTGAAGATTTTCGGGAAGCTCGTAAAACTCTTTGTCCGTGATGTACTTTGTTTTTTCAGAATTATTGTTTCCGCTCATTATCATATCCCCCTTCTGATTCATGTTTTTCATCATTTCCCTTACAAAAAGAATTATACTTCTGATGGTTGTGCAAAATTGCAACATGAAATCAGAAAGCTGAAAATCATTACGCAGCCCTGTACATAAAGCAAAACCGGTTCTCCAAAAGGAAAACCGGTTCTGTTTTATAAAATATAGTATTTGCTATACCTCGATATGATAAATCCTTGCCTGTGCATCCTCTCCGGTTGCCTCTTTAAAAGCCTGAATATAAGCTTCCAGCTGAGCTTCATATTTCGTATCCAAAAGCTTATCCTCAAGGTTGGTCTTGTAATCCACGATATACCATTTTCCGGCCTCACGATATACCACATCCATGATGCCGTTAATGACACTGATTTCTCCATCATTCTCTTTCCGATAGCAGAAAGGAACTTCACAGTGCACTTCCTCGGCAGATAACAGGATTTTTAAAATATCCGGGTCGGAACCGTTGGTCTGTTTGAATCCGCCGTTTTGAATTGTAGTTACCACATTTCTTAATACGGTATTCATATAGGACTCATAAGTCTCATTTACGGGCAATGCATACTCATTTAATATTTCCCGGATGACTTCATCCAAATTCACTTTTCCGTGGGCGGAAACCCAGATTTCCATCAGCCGGTGGACCATGGTTCCTGTGAGTGCTGCATGATCCATATCCTTTTTCAACGCCCCGGAATCTTCATTTTCTTTTGAAGGTGCTGCAACAACCGTTGTCTGTTCAGCGGAGAGTTTTGTATTTACTTTGAGCTTGCTCGGATTAACAATGTGATAGCTTGGCTTTTCCACTCCCTCTCTGTTTTTCAGGACACATTCGCTTTCCGCCTTTTCATATAATTCCTTAGCAGACACGGTTTTGTCATCCGATGATTTTTTTCCGACCTCATTAGCCGCACCGTCTCCACTGACAGTTTTGATGTCCTGATTGCCGGTATTCTGTTTTTCGGCAAATTTCTCAAAAATATCCTTAATCGCTGTATTGCCTTCCAAAAGGCTGCCCCACCGGTTATATCGATTCGAATAATTTTTAACCCAGTTACCATCATCATCCTCTTTATACCGGAAAGGTTTTCGGATTATCAGGACATTTCTGGCACGTGTAGCTGCAACATAATTCAATCTGTCTCTTTCACATTGCTTTGAAGTTTTCTCCTCCTTAACTTTGGTATCTTTGAATTTTGCGGTTGAAAACAGAGCATATGAATTACCCTTTTCATTTTTCTCACTGTTTTTCCTGAATATCCAGCCCTCAGAACCGGTACTTTTATGTTCAAAACGATAATCCGGTGCATCCGGATCACTGTTAAGATTTGCCTTCACAAGAATCACTACCGGAGCCTCTAATCCTTTCACTTTATGGAGATTGGCCAGATGGACACAGTTTACATTCTCACTGACGCTTAAGCATCTTTCCTCACCGCTCTTACCGTTTAAAATGTCGGACAGATATTTTACCGCCTCATCATGAGCTACAATTAAACCTGATTTTTCCGCATTGCGAAGCAACTCAAGTGTATAGCACAGAACTTCCAAATGATCTGAACTCACAATCTCATATACTCTGAACTGCTCCAAAATCTTTGTAAATATCGTCGCTGATGAAGTATTTCGGGCAAAAAATCCCAGTTCCCTTAATTCCTCAATTGTTTTCCCTATTTTTTTAACAATTTCATTTTCGGATTCCAAAACAGTTTCCGGTACATAATAAGAAAATCCTTCCGCCTCTTCTTTATAGGCAAGAATGTCCTCTTGATCAAATCCCAGAATCCGGCCCGTTAGTGCACCGTATAATGCAGCTTTATTCTTTAAATCAACTACGGAACTGAAGATTTTGAAAACCTCCTGCAACGCTTCATTATCCTGAAAAGGAACGCTTCCCTCAACTTTAGTGGATATTCCTCCTTTATTCAAATAAAGCATAATCGGAAGAAGGTCTTCTTTTTTATAATTCAGAATCATAATGTCACGATAGCGGATTGGATGTAATCCGCTGACATCCTTTGTCTCAATCTTATATTTGGAATTGCCGACAAGATTATCAATGATTGATTTAATTCTCGGAATATCCAATTCTTCTTCAACGATATAGGGACTGCTTTCCTCTAAAGACTCATAGGAAAACACTCCTGTAAAACCGCCCGGAGGATTTACCGGATCCGGAATCGGTTCAAATTTGCTTTGATTTACGGTCTCCTCAGGCAAAAGTTTTTGAAATACAATGTTAAAATATGTAATCAGTTCCTTTGTGGACCGGAAATTTCTTGGGAGTTTCAAAACCTCTCCCACCGGTTTCGTAAACAGTTTTTTTACCGCCAAAAATGAGGTCACGTCCGCTGAACGGAAACGGTAAATCGATTGTTTCGGATCTCCTACAATAAACAAAGAACCGGGTCTTGGAACACATTTTTGCCAATCTGCCACGGGTTTGTCAGTAGCAAGATAGAAAAAGACCTCTGCCTGCATGGGATTGGTATCCTGAAATTCGTCGATAAGAAAATACCGGTGACGTTTGTTGATGTATTTGATTAAATCCCCCTGTTTGGAAGCATCCTCCTTTAAAAGATTTCTTAAATAATACAGGTTGTCAAAATAGGAAAGCCAGCCTTTCTCTTTCAAAATTCCTTCAATTAAGGGAATGCACTCCGTAAGGAATGTCATGGTAACCTCATAGCAAACTTCTTCCAGTCTCTGTGCCATCCCCTCAGAGGTTCCTCCGTTGGGAATATAATACTGCGTAGTCTTTGTCTTTCCGTTATTCTTAGTAAAATAACTTCCTCCCACGGGTCCGAAAGTCACGGAAGGATTTCCATCCGGGCTAAATCTGAGGTGTTCCATATTTCCCAAAATTTTCTTAACACTATAGTAATTTCGGTTCCAGCTGCCGTTAGTCAGTACTGTATAAGTATTTGCAAAATCATCCAGATAAGCCTGATCGGATTTGGTTGTGTAAAAGACAGCCGGATTTGCTGCATATACTGCCAGAATTTGCCGCAATGCATTTTTTTCCTTTGCAAATATTGTATCCAGATCCGCAGAATTACGGGAAGTAAAATTAAAGTGCGCATTTCTTCTTTCCATCAGAAACAGCATGGATGAAACAAACACATCTTTTGGATGCAAATGAAAAATGCGGAAAGACCTGTACATATTCTTCAACCCCTGCCCGTAGGTTCCTTTTCCGATTTCCGCATAAATTAAGCTGATCATATCTGCCATCTCTAAATCCGTTACCAGACCGGAATCGGAAGGAATTTTCGCATCAAAAGGATGCTCCAGAAGAACCATGTTGCAAAAAGAATCAATCGTTCCCAAAAAACATAAATCGATATTCTGAAGGGCTTTTTCACAGCGTTCCCGCCTCAGATCATTCACCGGAGGCAGATCTCCCGGTCTGGGCTTTCCGGATTGTATATTATTACCCGAACCTGCACGTGCACTTAATGCATCGCGGAAACGTTCGTAAAATTCTCCCGCAGCCGCCTTTGTAAAGGTTATGGCACAAATCTGACTGATGTCGATTCCGTCTTCCACCATTGCCACCATGCGGTTTACAAGCATAGATGTTTTTCCGCTTCCTGCACCCGCCTCCACGAAATAATTAACATCCGTTTTGGAGACAATTTCTTTCCTTGATTTATCATCTATTGCATTATTGTCACTCATATGTCTGCCTCCTTATTGTTTTCCGCAAATTGCGCCGTATTTGCAATACTTACAGGGATCTTTATCTGTCATTTGAAAATCGGGCAACGGATATTCCCCGGATTCTATTCCGCTCTTAAAGTCTTTCAACAGATTTTTCAACCCCTCTTTTGTTTCATCATCATATTTACAGGTCACGGATTCTCCCAGCGTAATATAACGGAATTCCCCTCCGGAAACCGTTACCGGATTTTTCTGCCGGTGTTCCATAAGATAGGCATAAATAAGAACCTGCAGGCATGTTTGAGGGTCATCCTCATTATGTTCCTTATTCCGTCCCGTCTTGTAATCCACAATAAGATATGTTCCGTCACTTAATTGTTCAACCCGGTCCGGAAATCCGTGAATTATGACGCCCACTTCATGGATACATTCAATGTCCTCTTCCGCCAGCACCACTTTTCTATGCGGATCCATATCGTATCCTTTTTCCATCATTTCAAGGAATTTTTGTTTTTCATTTTCTGCATTGATTGCAATAAGCGGAGGATTCTGCTTTAAATACCGGTCAAAGAATTCTCCGGAAATCTTTAAGAATTCATCCTTTGTCATACCCGAATTTGCCAACAGTTCAAAGAGGCTGTGAGCCAGAGTACCTTTATCTGCGGCCGAAATCACTTCAAACGGATCGGTTTCGGAAACTTCCGGAATTCCCATCACATAGTTCAGCATGAACCTTCTGGGACAGCTGAAATATAAATTGATGGCCGATGGCGAATATTTTCCGGGCAGAACATCTTTCTCTTCAGATGCTGTATTCTCTGATTCTGTGCTTTCCTCCACACTGTCCGGTATGTCTTTCGGGGAATTCAGAATGGTAAAATCCGAATTATAATAATTTCCGATTTCCCGGGTCAGGGAAATTTGGGGTTCAAAATACCCCACCGTTTCAATTCGTTCTTTCAGTTCCTCCGTACCTGTTTTTTTATTTGAATCTTCAACCTTCCGGTTATTTTTCTTCTCTTCCGAGAGAATTTCAAAGATCACCGAGGAAGCATTCTCTTTTTTCAATTCGGAAACGTTCAGTCCCGCATAGGACAGATTCAAATTGCATCCCAGACCCGCTGCAAGGCGAACCAGCGCAAGCATCAGATCCTTCCGCTCCAAAACCTTTCCATCAGAAGTATATGCGTCCGCACCTTCCCCGAACGCTTTCAAATCCGCATCCAACAGAAGATAATTTTCTTTTGGTGATCCCGGGAATTTAGGTGCCGAAAGACCGCAAATATAAATATTATCGCGAAGGGCGGAAAATGCCTTCTCCAAAGTGGTTACATGAAGTGCACCGCCTTCCATGGATTCAGCGCACACACCTTTCTCCAGCACATACCGGATGATATCATCCTTCGTCTGATTCACACCGCTGGCGCTGATAGCCTTCAGTTCGTTGTAAATTGCATCATTTGCGGAATAATCAACTGCCCTGACCATATCGTCCGCGTAAAGACGGATTTTGGCATATTTTACAATAAACTCCTCCACCGGAAGAGCCAGTTCCGCTGCCAGTTTTTCCAATGCCGGAAAGCAGCTTTCCTTCTTTAGAATTCTCTTATAGTCTTTGGACTCCGGACTAAGTAATGCTTTCTCTTCCAGAACGGACTGCATGTATTCTTTCAGACGTTCGGTATTTACCTCGACATTATCCGTGAAACGGATTGAGCCGATGATATCCCGAAACGTAAAAAGATGGAAATCCTCTCCAATCCCCAAATTTTCATACAGCCTGTCTTTGTCAAAAGCCGGTGAATCAAACATGCCAAGAAGCGCATCTGCACCGAAAAATCCCGAAGTAATCCAGTTATAGTAAAGTACCACCAGTTTTGCGGGATTTCCGTTGGTAACCGGTACACCGCAGCCAAAAGTTACAGGAATTTTGTAGAGCATGGAATACTCATAAAAAAGCTGGGCATAGGTTGCGGGATCCGTCATCACAACAGTACATTTGTCCGCTTTTTTGTCTCTGTAAATGTCCGTCAGAATCTGCTCGACTTCATTGGCCGCACCATAACAGTTACGAATAGACTGAATGGTGATTGGTTTATCCTCTGCCCGGAAAAGTTCCTGCATGCTGATTTCTTTTACATTTCCTCCTGAAATCCGGTTCAAAACAGCCTTCTCCAAAATTGTTGGCGGAAATTCTTTCAATGTCATAAACTCTGCATCTTTGATTTCACCCGCGTGCTGAAATGCAAGACGCAAATAGGAAATACCGTCAAGAACATTATCTTTATGCAACAATTCGATGTAATCGGAATATACTTCATAAAGTGCCTTGTTTTTTTCCTGAAAAATCCCCTGCGATAAAATCTCCTTTAAAGAACTCTCATCTTCTGTCAGACTCCGCATTCGTCGGATTGCTTCCGCAATCTGAATCACGTCATGATAGGTAACCTTTCCGAAATAACCGACACCATCCAGTGCTTTCACGATATAAGCATTTTCCTCTGTTCGGCTGATTAAGCCTTCTGTGACGGTAATGCCCGATTTCATAAGCACATACTGTGCCAGATCATTGGATGAAAAGAAGTGCATCCCTAAAGAACCCACACCGTGAATTGCGAGACTTTTCAACAAATCACTGCCACCGGCTCCCGTTGCCAATACATAAGTTTCTTTCATATAACCCTCCTTGCTGTTTTATCGGAATTCTTTTTTTCAAATTACTTTCCGGGGTCCTGCTCTTACCCAAAAAGGCACACATTATAACTGTTTTTCAAACGGCTGTTACGTCAGCCGAAAAAAAACTTATCCTGCAAAATACCGAATGGTTCTGACCACCGCATCATAATAGGCATCACCGAATAAATTGAAATGGTTCAGCATATGATACAGATTATAAAGTTCTTTTCTATCGTGATAGCCGTCTTCCAACAGAATTTTTTCATGATATGCCTTATAAAATGCCTCCGGCATACGACCAAACAGTTCCGTCATTGCGATATCCGCTTCGGCATGACCGACATAGGCCGCAGGATCAATCAATACTGCCTCTCCGGAGATGTCAACCAGATGATTGCCGCCCCACATATCACCATGTAAAAGGGACGGATGCGACGGTTCCGTCAGATAACGGTCAAGCCGGTCAAGCAGCCTTCCGGAAGCTTTCAGTGTATACGAATCCAATTCTTTTTCAGCCATTTTAATCTGCACTTCCAGACGACATTCCCGGAAAAACTCTATCCAACTGTCTTTCGGTGTATTAATCTGAATCGAAGCTCCGATATAATTATCATGGAGAAAACCGTAACTTCCTTCCGGCACATAAGCCTTCGTATCGGCAAGATGCATATCGGCAAACGCATGCCCCATTCGGAACCATGTAGATGAAGCGGGATTACCCTTTTCAATGACTTCCATCATCAAAAAAGAAATTCCGAGGTCCTCATCCTTTCCTTTGCAGATTAACGCAGGAGTCCTTATGGTTTGGGTATCTGCAATTGCCCATAACCCCTCCTCTTCCGAATCAAAAAAACCGCTCTTTTTAATGGAATTACTTTTCAAAAAAACACAGTCTCCATTCGACAGGTACAGAATCTTTGCAGTATTGATATCCCCTCCGAAACAACTCCTGCTGTCTTTTATCATAACATCTTCGCCAAAACATTTACGTATGGCTTCTTCTATGGAATTATAAGAATACAATGCCATTAAAAAATAATCTCCGCTTCTTTTGTTTGACCACCCTTTTGTTTATCAACAGAACCTTTAT
>CACZRH010000027.1 GCA_902783455.1 uncultured Lachnospiraceae bacterium
CGAATATTGGGCAGGGACATGTAATGCGCCTTTTATCTGTTGCGGATGCGCTTCGCGATATGGGGAGTTCGTGCGCTTTTATTCTGGCTTCCGATTCGCGAAATGATTTAATCATCGCAAGAGATTATCAGGTGTTTATACTTAAGACAGCATATACGCAGATGGATGAGGAAATCGATGAGGTATTGCATATTTGTTCGGAATATAAAGCAAATCTGCTATTAGTGGACAGTTATTATGTAACACCGGGATATCTTCAAACCATGAAAAATCATATCTGTACAGGGTATCTTGATGACGTTTATTCCTTTGCATATCCGGTGGATGTATTAATTAATTACAATATTTACGCGGATGAGAAAAAATATGAAGCCATATTTGAAAAAGAGGGAGTAAAAGAACCGAAGATGATTCTCGGTCCTTCCTTTGCACCGCTTCGGAAGGAATTTCGGGATATTCCCAAAAGGATTCAGCCGGAAGAAGTTAAAAAGATCGCTGTATCCTTCGGTGGTGCGGATCCTCTTCACATGGCGAAGGCCTTTTTGGAAAAGCTTATTTCGGATTGGGAAATCAATTCCGATGATTCCGTTATCCGTAACAGTGAAATCCATATGATTCTCGGTACCATGGAACCGGATTTGGAAGAAATTAAAAAAATCGCTGAAAAGAATGCATGGCTGAAACTTCATATCAATGTCAAAGAGATGAAGGAAATCCTGCAAATGGCCGATCTGGCAGTATCTGCTGCCGGCAGCACACAGTATGAAATCTGCGCCTGCAGAATTCCCTGTATCTGTTTTTCCATGGCGGATAATCAGATTCCCGGAGGTGAGGAATTTGGTAAAAGAGGGATTTTTCATTATGCGGGAGATGTAAGATTTGATGACTGCTTTTATGATACTTTAATCAGTGCCGTAAAAAAACTGATGAAGGATTATGACCTGCGTTGCAACATGGGAATGGCGGAATATGAATTAATCGACGGAAACGGCGCGAAGCGCATGGCACAGGCGATTTTGGAAATTGCAAACTCTGAAACGGGAAGGAGTCCGGAAAGCGAAGATAAAGCAGAAACGGAAATGCTTCTGAAAAAGGGAGGCGAAGGGCATGAATAAAATCGGAAGAGTGTATGTCTGCCATACCTATTATCATGTTTTCGTAACCTGCTTAAAGGAATTAAATCTTCCGGATCGCAGCGAACCCGCAGATTTGGTGATTTCCACGATGTCGACGGACTTCGAGGATTTTCCGAAGCGATTTGAAGAAAGCGGTATTTTTCGAAACGTGATTCTCTTTGATGAAAAAAGGGAGAGCTTCTTTCCGGAACTCGAATCCTTAAGAGACGATAAGGGAAATATTATATCGAATATGGCGTCCCGTATTAAATTTACAAAGAAATTCGCAAAATGCTTAGAACCCTTTATTCCGGTGGATTTTAAGCAGTATAAAGAGGTCTATGTTTTTTGTGATACCGATCCGATCGGATATTATTTAAATCAGAATCATATTTATTATCATGCGGTGGAAGACGGACTGGATACCTTAAAAGCTTATGTCGCATCCAGATTCGACAATCGCGGTCATTGGAAACTGAAACGATTTTTCAGCAAGAATCTGAATTTGATTTTTATTCGTGACGGTTACGGAAAATACTGTCTCGATATGGAAGTAAATGACTTAAGTGTAATCGACGATGATCCGGATGTTTATAAGGAGGTTTCCAGAAACCAACTGATGGAATCCTTAAGTAAGGAATCGGGCGAACTGATTATTCGTACTTTTGTGCGGAATTATGATAAAATGTTGGAAGTAAGCGGAAATATTAAAAACGGAGAGAAGAATATTTTAATTCTTACGGAACCGTTAACGCCTTCTTTTGATACCAGAGAGAAGATTTTTAAAGATCTGGTAGAGCAGTATTCGAAAGAAGGCAGGGTATTTTTAAAGCCGCATCCGAGGGATGATCTGGATTATAGTAACCGTTTTGCCGATGTATTACAGTTTGACCGTACGATTCCGATGGAGATTTTTAATTTCTTTCAGGAAATCCGGTTTGATACGGTCGTTTCAATTTATACCGAGCTTGGAAGCGTGAAATTCGCAAAGGAACTGATTCAGCTGGGGGATGCTTTTATGGACCGGTATGAGGATCCTTCCATCCACAGAAAAAGAGAAGTTTTGGAAGAAAGCAACAAATGAAAAAACAGATGACCTGTGAAGAGGTACAAAAGAATATTCCCGATTTTATCGATACCCGTATGGACAGCAAGGAATCCGTTGCGTTTATCCGGCATGTCAGAAACTGCAAAGCCTGCATGGAGGAGTTGTCCGTTGAGTATCTGGTTGTAGTGGGTGTAAAACGCCTGGATTCCGCATCCGCATTCAATTTAAATCAGGAGCTGGAAGAACTGATTGATCAGAATGAACAAAAGGCCAGACAGAAAAGACAGATTTCACTTGCGATTTTTGTTGCGGCAATTTTGCTGGCAGTTGTAGGCGGATATTTTCTGTCGGGAGTTTTCCGGTAATTAGATTGGAGAGTCTTTCGGTAAAAAGTTTGGGGTGTTTAAAACGACAGCAGGTTCAAACATATAATGGGATTGAAAAATGAATAAAATTTTATTGATAGACGGACACAGCATATTAAACAGAGCATTTTACGGAGTCCCGGATTTGACGAACAAATCGGGGATGCATACGAATGCAATTTTCGGATTTTTAAATATTATGTTTAAGGCACTTGATGACGAGAAACCGACGCATCTTGCCGTGGCATTTGATCTGCATGCACCGACGTTTCGTCATGTGATGTATCCCGAATACAAGGGGACCAGGCATCCGATGCCGGATGAACTCAGAGAACAGGTTCCGAAAATGAAGGATCTGCTGGTTTCCATGAATATTCCGATTATGGAAAAAGAGGGCTTCGAAGCGGATGATTTGCTCGGAACCGCAGCAAAGAAGGCAGAAGCAAATGGCTGGGAAGCAATCATTCTTTCCGGAGACCGCGATTTACTGCAAATCAGCGATGAACGGATCAAAATCCGGATACCCAAAACCAAGGGCGGAAAGACGGAAGTTGAAGAATATTATCCTGCAGACGTAAAGGAAAAATACGGTGTTACGCCGCTTCAGTTTATTGACGTAAAAGCACTGATGGGAGATTCCTCTGACAATATTCCGGGCGTTCCGAAGGTCGGAGAAAAGACGGCGATTGCACTGATTCAGGAGTATGAATCCTTAGAGGGAATCTATGCAAATATTGATTCCGTAAAGAAGGGAGCGATTCAGACCTCCTTAATCGAAAATAAGGAAACTGCTTTTTTCTGTCAGAAGTTAGTAACCATTATTACGGATGCCGATTTACCAATTTCTCTGGATGAGACGATCATCGGAGATTTTTACAACGAACAGTCCCTGGCGTTGATGAAGGAATATGAATTAAAGACCTTTTTATCAAGATTCGATGCCTCTTCCATGCAGACCGCAAAAGAACCGGAAGTACACTGTTTTGCAAGCCTTTCGGAAGCGGAAAAGGAACTGGAAGCAATTCTTTCCTCAACGGAAAAAGAGAATAAAATCGGCGTGTATTTTCATTTTTTGGGACCGAATGAAAAGGAGTCCGAGACAAAGGGCGTTCAGATGTCCTTATTTGATACTGCGTCTTCGGGACAGAGTTTGACCGAAACAGAACAAAAAGCAAAGTATATTAAGGCGGCTTCGGTTTCCGGGAAGGAAGCCTCCGTATCGTTTCCGATAACGGGCGAAAAAGAGGAAAAGAAATTGCGGGATATGCTTACCGCTTTTTGGAATAGTCCGGGAAAACGGCTTGCAGTAGCCGGGGTTAAGAATTATTATGCATACCTTAATCCGGATGAGAAGACGAAAGAGGCAAATGAGATTACGGGCGGATATTTTGACGTTATTATCGGTGCATATCTGCTGAATCCTCTGAAGAATGATTATGATGCGGAAAGCGTAATCGAACAGTATGATCATCCCGATTTCAAGCCGTATGTAACACTGTTTGAAAAGGGAGCGGATCTGTTCGATACAAATAATCGGGAAAAATACCTGCATTATCTCGGATGTGTTGCGAATGGTCTATGCAACGCGGCAGAAGCAATCGAAATGAAATTGAAAGACGAAGGTATGGACGCCCTGTTTGAGGAAATGGAAATGCCGGTATCCTATGTTCTTTATGAGATGGAGCGTGAGGGAATCAGAATCCTGCCGAAAGAATTAAAAGAGTATTCCTTAAGTCTTCAGGGCAGAATCGAAGAGTTACAGGAGCAGATTATTAAAGCTGCGGGAGAGGAATTTAATATCAATTCCCCGAAACAGCTCGGAGAAATCCTTTTTGAAAAGATGCAGATTCCGGGCGGGAAAAAGACCAAGACCGGTTATTCGACCGCGGCGGATGTACTCGAAAAACTCGCACCGGATTATCCGTTTGTTTCGGATATTTTAGAATACAGGGCACTGACAAAACTAAAATCCACCTATGCGGACGGGCTTGCCGTGCAGATTGCCGAGGACGGAAGAATTCATACCACTTTTCAGCAGACCGTTACCGCAACGGGAAGACTTTCCTCCACGGATCCGAATCTTCAGAATATTCCGATTCGTACGGAACTCGGAAGACTGTTACGAAAGGTTTTCGTTCCGAAAGAAGGAGCGTTATTCATGGATGCGGATTATTCGCAGATTGAGCTTCGAATCCTGGCACATTTATCCGAGGATGCACAGTTAATTGAAGCCTATAACAGCGGTGAAGATATCCATGCGATTACGGCTTCCAAGGTATTTCATGTTCCGTTTGAAGAGGTGACCCCTCTGCTTCGAAGACGTGCAAAGGCGGTAAATTTCGGTATTGTATACGGGATCTCTTCATTTGGCTTAAGTCAGGATTTAAACCTTACCAAGAAGGAGGCCCAGAATTATATTGACCAGTATTTTGTAACCTATCCGGGAATCAAAGGATTCTTAGAAGGTGCGGTAGAGAATGCCAAACGGCTCGGATATTCGAAAACCATGTATGAAAGAAGACGTCCGATTCCGGAATTAAAATCCTCGAATTTTATGCAAAGATCCTTTGGAGAAAGGGTTGCAATGAATGCCCCGATTCAGGGAACCGCGGCGGATATCATGAAAATTGCCATGATTCATGTAAGGGACAAGCTGGTAAAAGAAGGGCTGGAAAGCCGGATTCTGATTCAGGTTCACGACGAACTTCTTTTGGAAGTAAAGGAGTCCGAATGCGAAAAAGTCCGTGAGATTTTAAAGGGTGAAATGGAGCATGCAGCCAACTTGGCCGTGAAGCTTGAGGTTGATCTTCATACCGGAACAACCTGGTATGATGCCAAGTAAATTTACCGGATTTGAAGAGCTTTATGAATTGAAAGTATAGGTATTAAACGAAATTGTATTATATGATTTGATTTCAGGAAAGTGAGTACACTTGCGACCATGCAGAACAACAGCACGAAAGCGGGTAAAATAATAGGCGTTACGGGTGGAATCGGAAGCGGGAAATCCACGGTTTTACAATACTTAAAAGAAATGTACGACTGTGAGATTATTCCGGCGGACCCCATTGCCAAGGATTTGGAAAAAAAGGGCGGAGAATGTTATGCGCCTTTGGTTGCATTGTTGTCCGAGGATATTTTGCTGCCGAATAAGGAACTGGACGGAGCAAAAATATCGGCAATAATTTTTGAAAACAAAGAGCTTTTAACGGCGGTTAACGAAATCGTTCATCCGGCTGTAAAGCGGGTTATTTCAAAACGGATTGAAGAAGTCCGGACGATGGATTCGCAAAAGACGATTATTCTGGAGTCTGCGATTTTTGTGGAAGCGGGATATCTGGATATTTTAGATGAACTCTGGCTTGTGAGTACCGATGAAAAAATCCGCAAAAACCGTCTTATGGATAGTCGCGGTTATTCCGAGGAAAAATGCGACAATATCATGGGAAAGCAGTTTTCCGATTCCGAGTATGCCGCATATGCGGATCATATCATAAACAATACGGCCGGCTTAAAGGAATTATATCAGCAGATCGACCGGCTGATGACGGAGCCTGTTTTCGGACTGGATATCGGAACCAGAAGCGTTGTCGGAACCGTCGGATACATGAAGGGCGGTCTTTTCTGCGTTCTTGCAGAAGAGATGAAGGAACATGATACCAGGGCAATGTTAGACGGTCAGATTCACGATGTCGGAAGGGTTGCCGAAACTATTCGCGATGTTAAAAATGCATTGGAAGAAAAATGCGGCATGCCGCTTAGAAAGGTTTGTATAGCGGCAGCGGGAAGAGTTTTAAAGACGATTAACGTTCATGAAGAATTATCCTTCGAGGCGGATATTTTAATTGAAGGGGATGAAATATACGAACTCGAGTCCCTGGCCTTAGAAAAAGCATACTCGGAGTTTGAAAAAATGACCGGTCAGAATCCGGAGAAGTATTATCTGGTAGGACATACGGTTACAAAACAGTATTTAAATTCAAATTTGATCGGGAATTTAGAGAATCAGAAAGGGCATTTAATCGGACTTGATTTAATTGCGACGTTCCTCCCGGAAGAGGTAATCGACGGATTATACCGTGCCGTGGAAATGGCCGGACTGGAAGTGGCGAACCTTACGCTCGAGCCGATTGCGGCATCCATGGTGGCTATTCCGGAAAAATTCCGGATGTTAAATATTGCATTAGTGGATGTCGGAGCGGGAACATCCGATATCTGTATTACAAATGACGGAACCATCAGCGCATACGGCATGATTCCGAGAGCGGGAGATGCGCTTACCGAGGTGATTGCAATGCACTGTCTGGTTGATTTTGCAACTGCGGAAAGCATCAAAAAAGGAATTTCCGTTTTGGAGGAAGTGACCTATGAAGACATCATGGGACTTCCGCAGACGATTACAAAAAATGATGTTTTAAAGCTGATTCATCCGCTTTTGATTGATATGGCAGAGGAAGTGTCGGAGTGCATAAAGAGCTTAAACGGCGGGAATCCCGTGAGTGCCATTTTTGTTGTCGGCGGTGGCGGTATGGTAGCCGGCTATTGTGAGGCACTTGCGAATGCAATGGAAATTCCGGTGAACCGTGTGGCGCTTCGCGGAGAAGAACTGATGTCGAAATTCGTCTTTACGGATACGAATACACATCATGATTCCATGAGTGTAACACCTCTTGGAATCTGCTTAAATTATTATGAGCAGAACAATAATTTTATCTATGTGACGGTAAATTCGGAACGTGTAAAGCTTTATAACAACGGAAATCTTCACGTGGCGGATGCCCTGATGCAGATGTCTGTTCCGAATGAAAATATTTTCCCGAAAAGGGGAAGAACCATCCGCTTTACGATAAACGGGGAATCAAGACTACTAAAAGGCGGTCTCGGAGATGCGGCGCTGGTATCGGTTAACGGGAATGCCGCAAGCATTCATACGGTTATACATAAAAACGATCAGGTCAGCATTACATTCTCCACAAGGGGAAAAGATGCGCTTTGCCGGATTGAGGATTTGGCGGAATATCGTAAATCCGTGGATGAAAAAATTCGTGTTATCGTAAACGGGCATACGGAAGATGCGCATTACGAGATTCAGGACGGAGATATTATTTCCCTGGAAGTCATTCCAATCGGAGAGGATTTCGTAGATTCAGAAGAATTGTATGATTTCCGATATGAAGATTATCCGGAGGAAAACGATTCGGATGAATTTGACCCGGACCTTTTTGGGAACAAGGATTCTGCGGATTTTTCCGGGAAAAAAGATTCCTTCCGGAAGAATCTGTATGACGGAGAACAATATGAAGATGATTTGATGGCTGCTTTTAAAGAAGCGCCTGTTGTAAAACCGGTGGGAAAACAGATTGTGGTTTCCGTGAACGGATCTCCAATCGTGATGAAGGGAAAGGAACAATATATTTTTGTAGATATATTTGATTACATCGATTTTGATTTAAAGGCGTCAAACGGACGCAAAATTGTTACCAAGGTAAACGGAATACCGGTTGCAAATTATATGCAGGAATTGCCGGACAGTGCAATCGTGGAAGTTTACTGGGAGGAATAATAAAGGTTTCTGTACAGGAGTGATAATAAATGAGACTTGTAAGTCTTGGAAGTGGAAGCAGTGGAAACTGTATCTATGTAGGAGACGACAATACACATATTCTGGTGGATGTCGGTCTTAGCGGTAAGAGAACCGAAGAGGGACTGAATCAGATTGGTCTGACGCTGTCGGATATTGATGCGATTCTGATCACACATGAACATTCGGATCATATCGGCGGACTCGGCGTGATTTCGAGAAAATACGGTATCCCGATTTGTGCAACGCGCGGTACTTTCGAAGGAATCCGTGCTGCATCGAAAAGTATAAAAAGTATCGGAGAAATCGATTCCTCGCTTTTTCGCCCGGTTGAAGCGGAAATGCCTTTTTTGGTAAATGATCTGGAAATCGATCCGTTCCGGATTTCCCATGATGCAAGGGAACCGGTTGCTTACCGGTTTTACGAAAATGAAAAGAAAGCGGCAATTGTAACGGATATCGGAGTCTATGATCAAAAAATCGTAGATGCCCTTCAGGGATTCGATATTTTATTTTTAGAAGCAAATCATGATATCAACATGCTTCAGGTAGGACCGTATCCGTATCCGTTAAAACAGAGGATTCTAAGCGAGCGTGGGCATTTATCCAATGAGGCATGCGGAAGGCTTTTATCCAGGCTTTTGCATGATGGAATGCGTTATATCGAGCTTGGACATTTAAGTCAGGAAAACAATCTTCCCGAGCTTGCTTATGAAACCGTGAAGCTTGAAGTGACGATGGGGGACAATCCGTATGACGGCAATGATTTTCCGATTTATGTCGCAAAGAGATTTGGAGTATCACCTGTTTTGGAATGTTAGACATTATGAGAAAATAAATTCTTCCAAAGAAATAACGGAAGAAAACGGAAAACAGAATATTGTAATTTATAATTATTTACAGAAAGAATATACAGAAAGAATAAGAGGTTATATGTCATGAAAAAAACAATCATTACGGTAGTCGGAAAAGACGGAGTCGGTATTATTGCGAAAGTTTGCACCTATCTTGCAAACAACAAAATCAATATTGAGGATATCTCGCAGACGATTGTTCACGGCTATTTTAATATGATGATGGTGGTGGATATGAACGAATCCCCGAAAGCATTTGAAGAGATTTCTTCCGAGCTTTCTCAAATCGGTGAGGAAATCGGCGTTGTAATTCGTCTGCAGAGAGAGGAAATTTTTGATTCCATGCATCGGATTTGATTTTCAAACCGGATTAGAAAAGGATTCCACGATCATAAAGCGTTTTATGCAGAATGGAATGAACTTATTATTGAAAACAAAAAGAAAGGCAGGAAAAACCTGTGATTACAAGACGTGAAGTATTGGAAACCAATGAAATGATCCAGAAGGAGAATCTGGACGTACGAACCATCACGATGGGAATTTCACTCCTTGACTGTATGGATGCTTCCCTGGAAGAATGTCGTAAAAAAATACATGATAAAATTTATTCGAAAGCGAAAAATCTTGTTAAGACCGGGAAAGATATCGAGCGGGAATTCGGGATTCCGATTGTGAATAAAAGAATCTCCGTAACGCCGATTGCGATTGTCGGTTCCGCATGCTGTAAAACGATTGAGGATTATGCAGCGATCGCAAAAACACTTGATGATGTTGCGAAAGAAGTCGGTGTGAATTTTATCGGCGGTTATTCCGCACTTGTCAGCAAAGGAAGTACTCCTTCGGACGAGCTTTTGATGAAATCGATTCCGCTTGCATTATCAACAACGGACAGGGTATGTTCCTCCGTTAATTTGGGGTCTACCAAAACCGGAATCAATATGGATGCGGTAAGACTGATGGGGGACATCATTAAGGAAACTGCGGAAAGAACGAAAGAGCAGGATTCGCTTGGATGCGCAAAACTGGTGGTATTCTGTAACGCACCGGATGACAATCCGTTTATGGCAGGGGCGTTCCATGGTGTGACTGAAGGGGACTGCGTGGTACACGTCGGAGTTTCCGGTCCGGGTGTTGTAAAGACGGCACTGGAAAAAGTGCGCGGCGAGAATTTTGAAGTATTATGCGAAACCGTGAAAAAAACGGCATTTAAAGTAACCCGTGTCGGACAGCTGGTTGCGAAAGAGGCTTCCGCAAGACTCGGTGTTCCGTTTGGTATTATTGATTTATCGTTAGCACCTACACCTGCAATCGGTGATTCCGTTGCAGATATTCTTTGTGAAATCGGTTTAGAGCATGCCGGAGCACCCGGAACCACTGCGGCTTTGGCACTTTTGAATGATCAGGTGAAAAAGGGCGGCGTGATGGCATCTTCCTATGTCGGTGGTTTAAGCGGAGCCTTTATTCC
Organism: uncultured Lachnospiraceae bacterium; assembly: GCA_902783455.1. Taxonomy (GTDB): domain Bacteria; phylum Bacillota; class Clostridia; order Lachnospirales; family Lachnospiraceae; genus UBA3766. The sequence goes on from CACZRH010000027.1 coordinate 10,429, forward strand.
GGTATCCGAGGACCAGGGAATGATTAATGCGGTAGAAGCCGGTGCATTAAGTATTGAAAAGCTTGAAGCCATGACCTGTGTCTGCTCTGTGGGTCTTGATATGATTGCCATCCCCGGCAATACCTCCGCCTCCACCATCTCCGCCATCATCGCCGACGAAGCGGCCATCGGCGTGGTCAACAACAAGACCACCGCCGTCCGTGTGATCCCGGCCATCGGAAAAGACGTGGGGGACGAGCTGGAGTTCGGCGGCTTGTTCGGGTCATCGCCCATCATGCCCGTCCACGACAAGAGTGCCGAGCGCTTTGTGGCCCGGGGCGGACGGATCCCGGCTCCGCTGCACAGCCTGAAAAACTGATCCATATATCATTCGGTGCGGCGAAGGACGAAGGCCTTCGCCGCATTCCGATGGGAAGGGGGAAGCAACATGGAGATACCTGCCGGGAC
>CACZRH010000028.1 GCA_902783455.1 uncultured Lachnospiraceae bacterium
CGTACCCCTTCCTTTGCAGAGAATGAAATGGATTGATGCGATGAACCGTTACGGTTCCGATAAGCCGGATACGAGATTCGGTATGGAGCTTATTGATGTATCCGAAGTTGTGAAAGGATGCGGTTTCGGCGTATTTACCGGTGCTTTGGAAAACGGCGGATCCGTTCGTGGCCTAAATGCAAAGGGTCAGGCGGAAATGCCGCGTAAGAAAATCGATGCCCTGGTGGATTTTGCCAAGGATTACGGCGCAAAGGGCCTTGCCTATCTGGCAGTCAATACAGACGGAACCTACAAATCTTCCTTTGCAAAATTCATGACGGAAGAGCAGTTAAAAGCGCTTGTTGATGCGATGGGCGGCGAGCCGGGAGATTTACTTCTCTTTGCTGCAGATAAAAATCCGGTTGTCTGGGCGGTTTTAGGCGCACTTCGTTTGAAACTCGGCGAAGAGATGGGCTTAATTGACCATGATAAATATAATTTCCTCTGGGTAACGGAATTCCCGCTTCTTGAGTGGAGCGAGGATGAGAACCGTTTCGTTGCGGTTCATCATCCGTTTACGATGCCGATGGATGAAGATATTCCTCTGCTGGATACTGATCCCGGTGCAGTTCGCGCAAAGGCTTATGATATCGTATTAAACGGTACCGAGCTCGGTGGCGGATCCGTCAGAATCCATCAGGGCGACATTCAGGAAAAAATGTTTGAAATGCTCGGCTTTACCAAAGAGCAGGCACAGGAGCGCTTCGGATTCTTGCTGGATGCCTTTAAATACGGTGTCCCGCCTCACGCAGGACTTGCATATGGTCTGGACCGTATGATTATGCTGATGGTAAAGGCGGATTCCATCCGTGACGTTATGGCATTCCCGAAAGTAAAGGATGCTTCGGATTTGATGAGCGAGGCTCCGAACATTGTGGATGAGAAGCAGCTGGAAGAACTTTGCATCAAGGTTGTGATTCCCGAAAAAACCGAAACCGAAGAATAAATATTTTAGCTGCAGCGGACATATTAAATAATTCGCGGTTTGAAAGCAGATAAAAGTGTATAAAGGCATATAAAGGCAGAACAATATGATTTATTTATATACCGCTAATGTAAGTAAAATATTTGATTTGTATGAAAATCACAGGGATACCTTCGAACAGAGGGTGTCCCTGTTATGTCCTGAGCGCAGAAAAAAAGTTGAAGAGGTAAAGCAGCCGAAGGATAAGGCAAGAGCACTCGGAGCAGGATTACTTTTGCAGTGCGCGCTTCAGGATTATTTATCCTTCAGCGTCGGGAATAAGGACTGTGGTCACCGTCAGGAAATGGGACTGGCACATTCCTTTGAATTCGGTATCGAAGAACTTCAGACGGCAAAACAGCAAAGACATTTGGAAATTGCCTATGCGGAAAAAGGAAAGCCATATCTTCCGGAGTTTCCGGGACTGTTTTTCTCGCTGTCCCATTCCGGTGATTACGTGGCCCTGGCGCTTTCCTGTCATCCGGTCGGCGTGGACATTCAGGAAGAGAGAAAGCTCTCCGACGCACTGCAGGAAAAATATTTTACCAAGGAAGAGCGTGCCAGCGGAGCAAAGCCGTTTGCGATTTTTTCCGGTAAGGAAAGCTATATTAAATTTACGGGGGAGGGCATGAGCCGTTCCTTTGCGGATTTTTCCGTGCACCTGAAAAATAAGACCGTTACCATGAAGAATCATGTCATCGCCTATGTCAGGTCCTATGAACTTGAAAACGGCAAATATGTGCTTTGTGTCTGTGACAAGTGCAAGGATATTATTTCCTATTCGGAGTAAATTCTTCTGACAGAACATAATTCGGAAGCACTTTTCGAAAACAGGTGCAATTTATTACCATAATCAAACCGAAATCTTCTATTTTCAATTACCTCGTTATAGTATAAAATGGTATACGAGGTATTTTTTAATCTGAAAAAATACAATTTTTTGCGGAGGAATTATCATGAAATTGAAAAAATTAATGTCCATCCTTCTGATTGTAACCATGACTGCGGGACTTTTAACAGTCGGTGCCTGCAATAAGACGCCGGAAACCTCCGGCGGGGAAACGTCAGAAGTGCCTTCCGATGAAACCTCAACCGGCATTGAAGCCAAGGGCGGAGCGGTTCCGCCTTCAGCAGAAAAGGAAATCAAAGTCGGAGAAGAAGGCGAGTACATCGAGGGATTCGGAAACGGACTGGAAAACGGAACCAAGATTATTGACGACCATTTTGACGAGGGCGTGGGAGAATGGGCCGTATATTCAAACGGCGGTTCGTTCAAAATCGACAACGAAAACGGAGAACTGTTAGTCGATATCTCCAAGCCCGGAAACTTAGACTATTCCTGTCAGGTATTCCGCGACGGCTATTCGTTAAACAAGGGCTGTGTCTATGATGTGGAATTCGATATCCGTTCGGATATTGAACGTGTAATTCAGTGGAGATTCCAGATTAACGGCGAAGATTATCATCCTTACTATCAGGAAGACGGTATGCCGATCGGAACTGAAACGAAGCATGTAAAATCCACATTTACCATGGAGGAAACCTCCGACCCGGCACCGAGATTCTGCTTTAACTTAGGCAAGCAGGGCGATCTGGAATCGGATACTTCCCATAAGGTATATATCGACAATTTTGTCGTAACAATTGCGGATGCATCCAATGCAATGGCATTAGAGCCGCTTCCTGTACCGGTTGCAGTAAAGACCAACCAGGTCGGATATGAAGCAGAAGGTGAGAAGCTCTTTATTGTTCGTTACAATGCGGATGTCACCGATTTTAAAATTATCGACGAAGCAACGGATAAAGTAGTTTATACCGGAAAGCTTTCCACGGACTATATCAATTCCCCGTCCGGTGGCGGAACGTTAAGATACGGTGATTTTTCCGACTTTAAGGAGCCGGGAAGCTATCATATTTCTGTGGAAGGTGATGGAGATTCCTATCCGTTTGTAATTACCGATAATATCTACGCGGAAGCATTTGTAGATGTTGTTAAACTGCTTACCATGCAGCGTTGCGGTATGGAACTTACCGAAGCTATAGCAGGTGATTTTGCACATCCTGCATGCCATACGGATATAGCAACCGTATACGGAACGAATGAAACCATCGACGTAACCGGCGGCTGGCATGATGCCGGAGACTACGGAAGATACGTGGTTCCGGGTGCAAAGACCATCGCAGATTTATTCTTGTCCTACCGGGAAAGCGAAGCAGTTCGCGGCGATGATTTCGGTATTCCCGAAAGCGGAAACGGAGTTCCGGATATTTTGGACGAAGCACGTTATGAGCTGGAATTCTTCTTTAAGATGCAGGCTTCTGACGGTGGCGTATATCACAAGGTTACCTGTGCGGTATTCCCGGAAACCGTAATGCCGGAAGAAGAGACGGATCCTTTGATTGTTTGTCCGAAGTCCGATACCGCAACCGGCGATTTTGCAGCGGTAATGGCAATGGCATCCGTGATTTACAAGGATTATGATGCGGCATTTGCTTCCAAGTGTCTGGATGCAGCAAAGAAAGCATATGATTATCTGGATGAGAAGGGATTTGAAAACGGAACAGGATTCGTGAATCCCGAAGAAGTGGTTACCGGTGAATATCCCGATGCGAAGACGACGGATGAATTCTTCTGGGCAGCAGTGGAACTCTTTATTGCGACCGGAGATACCAAATACGAAGAAAGAGCAGCAGAAGTCGAGGATTCCGGATTCAGCATGGGCCTTGGCTGGGCAGATGTCGGAACTTACGGAACCTATGATTATCTGAAGTTTGCAAAAGAAAATGAAGATGCCGTAAATGCGGATCTGGTTCAGGCACTGACGGATGATATGATGCGCGTTGCAAAGAAGGAAATGAAGGCGTTGAAGAAGGATATTTACTTCATCTCCCTTGCAAGCAACTTCCCTTGGGGCTCCAATATGACCGTTGGAAACAATGCGATCTTCTATCATATGGTTGCCGAGATTACGGGTGACGAGGAATTTGAATATTATTCTTCCCACGGACTGGATTATCTCTTCGGTATCAACCCTGTCGGATACTGCTATGTAACCGGCTACGGTACACTTTCACCGGAGCACACCCACCACAGACCTTCCCAGGTTGTCGGCAAGTCCGTACCGGGTATGGTAGTCGGCGGTGCAAACTCCTCACCGAGTGATCCGTACGCAAAAGCGGTATTATCGCTTCGCAGAAACGGTAAATGCTATGTGGACAACTCCTCGAGTTATTCTACAAACGAAATTACAATTTACTGGAACTCCCCTGCAATCTATCTTCTGAGCTTACATCAGGATGAATATGCAGACTGAGTTTAAATGAGAAAAATGAAAGCGCCTGACAATGCTTTGACTTATCTAAATCTTTTGGGAAAGGAAGAAGCAGTTAAGCGTTAGAAGGAAAAACGAATGGGTCGGATGATTATTTATAAAATGGCATCCGGCCCGTTTTTCGTTTCAATGATAATTATTTTTACTCACGCATTATGGTTGTCTGTTTGTGATTTTTTTATTTTCAACGCTGGAAAAATGTGTTAAAATAATGGTTCAATGACATAATTATACGGTTATGTCAGTAACAGGAGAGAATGAGAAATAGAAAAGGATTTGGGAAGATGAGAAAGGTTTGGACTTATGCAGTAACGCTTGTGGCGGTTATTTTATCCGTTTTTGCAATCGGTAAAATCGACACGCTGGCAGCACCCCTGGCAATGCCGGACGGAACGGTTTTCGATCCGGTTTATTATGCGGATTCCTATGCCGATTTAAAGATGCTTTATGGCTATGACGGCGGTGCTTTGTGGAAGCATTATTCCACATGCGGAAGGGCAGAGGGAAGAAGATGCTCGGACGGTACACCGGCAGTCGGACATGTAAGCGTTATGGCGGACGGTACGCTCTTTGATGCATCTTACTATTTAAGCACTTACCCGGATCTTGCAACGGCAATCGGAACGGATGCGAATGCCTTATGGGTTCATTATTCCCACTTCGGAAGAGCGGAGGGACGTACGGGATATCCCGGACAGGTGGTGGCTTCCGCCGATCAGATTAATTTCAATGCAAAATATCCTTACATGATTAAGGTAAACCGTGCGGCAGCAACGGTTACGATTTACGGTATTGACAGTACCGGTGCCTATTCCATTCCCTACAGAGCATTTGTCTGCTCCCCGGGAAGAGCGACTCCGATCGGTGTGTTCCGCTCCGGAATGAATGCAAGATGGCTTGCTTTTGACGGCGGTCAGTACGGTCAGTATACCAAGAATATTACCAAGGATTTCTGGTTCCATTCGGTTATGTATAACGGCAAGAATGAGGCGGCTCTTGACTGGGGCGCATACAACAGACTCGGAACAATCTGCTCCCACGGCTGTGTCCGCTTACAGTGCGGCGATGCATACTGGATTTATACAAACTGCCCGGTAGGTACCATCGTTCAGATTTATGATGATCCTACGAACCCGGGACCTTTAGGCAAACCCGTGGCACCGAAGATTAACGGCGGAGATCCGAGACGCGGATGGGATCCGACCGATCCTAACCCCGGCAATCCCTGGTTTGCGGTTCCTGCAGAGCCGGCAGCAGCTGCTCAGTAAGATTACATTTATTGTAAAAAAAGCCCGGCGATTTTAAAGAATTAAATTCAGAAAGAGTAAATCAGTAATTCCTATATCGGTTTCGTGACTGTGTAAAGCGAGACGGACTTAAATCAATTTAGGAAAAGGGGAAAAAATTGTGATTCAGGAAGTTAAAAAACTGGTTAAGGATTCCAAAAAAATAGTCTGCATCATGTGTCAGGAAGCCATGACGGAGTGTGACGGCGGCGTGGATTTATGGAGCCCCGATAATTTCTACAGAATCGAAAAAGAATATGGAAAAAGCCCGGAGGAAATGCTCTCCGCCGGTGAATTAACGGCGCGGAAAGTGTATTTCTATGATTTTTACAAAAAGGAAGTCATAAAGTCATTTCCGAAACCGGGATCCGCTTATACCGCTATGAAAAAAATGCAGGATTCTGGAATTCTTTCTGAAATCATCAGCTTTAATATTTTCGGACTCGAATACCGTGCCGGACTTCGCAATATCATCGAGCTTTCCGGAAACGTGTATGATAACTATTGTCCATTATGCAAGAAACGCTACCCGGTAGAGTATTTAATCGAGTCGAAGGGCATTCCGCTTTGTGAGGAGTGTAAAGCGGCTATCCGGCCGAATATCCGTCTTCACAGTGAAAAGGTGCAGAATGACCTTTATACACAGGCTGTTCTGGCATGTCGGAATGCCGATATGATTTTAGTTGTGGGCGGAAATCTGTCCGGTTCGAAAATGCGTTACTGTACCGGCCATTACAATGGAGACCGGTTGGTGGTCATTCATAAGGAGCCGCATTATACCGATAAATTTGCGGATTACGTCATCTGCGACAGCCCGAAGAACGTGCTTCCTGTTTTAGCGGAAGGAGTGTAGGATTTTGCCTGACCCGGTGATTATTATTCAAATCATAGTACTGTTTCTTTTATTGATTTTGTCCGCGTTTTTTTCGTCATGCGAAACTGCGTTTTCGTCGGCTAATCCGCTTCGGTTAAGAACACTGTCGGAAGAGGGAAATAAAAAGGCGGACCAGGCGCTTAGGATTCTGGAGCGGTATCCGAAGTTTTTAAGTACGATTCTGATTGGAAATAACGTTGTCAATATTTCGGCATCTGCACTGATGACGACCATTGCGGTTGCAACGGGATTGCCCTTTGCGGTAAGTGTCGGAACCGGTATTTTAACTTTTATCGTTCTCTTATTCGGAGAAATCATCCCCAAAACATGGGCCAATTTATATGCGGAGAAGGTTGTTTTAGCCTATTCCGGCATTGTGCGGGTGTTAATGGTTGTATTGACTCCCCTGATTTTTGTGGTGGAAAAAATCGCCTATCTTTTTCTTCGCCTGTTCGGAATCGATCCGAATAAGAAAAAGACGTCCATTACCGAAAGTGAGCTTCGCACCATCGTGGAAGCCAGTCATGAGGAAGGCGTCATTGAAAAAGAAGAGCGCGAGATGATTAATAACGTGGTGGATTTCGGGGATTCGGATGCCAGGGATATCATGATTCCGAGAATCGACATGGTCATGGTGGAAGATACCGCCACCTATGATGAAATTCGCAAAATCTTTAAAAAGAACATGTATACCAGACTTCCGGTTTATCATGAGGATACCGACAATGTGGTAGGCATCATCAATGCAAAGGAATTTCTTCTTTTGGAGGAGCAGGAGAAGGCAAATTTCAAGCCGGAAAACATCATGCGCGAGCCGTTTTATACCTACGAATATAAAAAGACGTCGGATCTTTTGGCAGAGCTTAGAAGCAGCAATACCAACGTGGCAATGGTATTAAACGAATACGGTGCAACCGAAGGAATGATTACGCTGGAAGACCTGCTTGAGGAAATTGTCGGGGAAATCCGCGATGAGTTCGATGAGGATGAAAAAAGCTGGATTCAGAAGCGCTCGGACAGCGTTTATCTGGTTCCCGGCAACATGAAGCTGGATGATATCAACGATACGCTCGGCTGCGAGATGGAGAGTGAGGATTATGACTCCGTCGGCGGTCTGATGATTGAGAAGCTGGATGACAGGCTGCCAGAGAGGGGCGAGCAGGTCGTTTTGGAAGGAGGGGAAACCCTGATAGCAAAGAGAGTTTCGGGAAACCGTGTTACCGAGGTCATCATAAAGCTTCCCGAAGTGGCAAGGAAGGATTCGGAGAATACCGAAGATTCGAAAAAAAGCGAGTAAATTTGAAGTAATGAGCAGCGGCAGGGATTTTTGCTTTGAATCTCACAGATTCTATGTTATAATATAATTTGGTTTTTTGTGGGCGGTCTGACAGATTTATCGGGAAGAATAAATCTGCATTCGTCCGTTTCTGAATGTAAAATTGCATGGGGAAAACCCATAAAAGATCATGAATAAAGAATCAAAAAAATTAAAAAAAGCATAAAAAAAGAGTTAGAAAACTGCAGCATATCTGTAGCTTCAGGAGGAAGAAATGGAAAAGAAAGACAACAAAGCCTTAAGAATTCTGGGATTTTTCCTGATTCTGGCATTGACCGGTTTCATGGGCTATACCGCTATCGTCGGTTTCGGCGAGAAGAAGATTGGTTCGGCCTATAATGTTAAACAGGGTCTGGATCTGGCGGGCGGCGTCAGCATCACCTATCAGATTGTGGGAGAGGAAGCTCCTACACAGGAGGATATCAACGATACCCTGTATAAGTTAAAAATGAAAGCGGAGTCTTACTCCACGGAAGCACAGGTTTATCAGGAGGGTACGGACCGTATCACGATTGAAATTCCGGGTGTATCCGATGCGGATGCGATTTTGAAAGACCTCGGTAAGCCGGGAAGCTTATATTTTATCGCACAGACGGATTCGAACGGAAATCTGAACTATACGTATAAAGTTACCAACGACGGAAATATGGTTTATTTCGATGATAACGGAAATGAATTCTATTATATTTCCGAGAATTCCGCAGTTTATTACGATGATGAAACGGGTACTGCGAAACTTGACGAGAACGGCAATGCAATTACCTATCCGATAGTAGATTCAACCGATATCAATCTTCAGTACACACTGTTATATCCGATTGAAGAGCTCAAAGCGAACGGATCGGTTATTCTGGAAGGTTCTGACGTAAAGAGTGCGAAAGCACAGTCCTATCAGGATCAGCAGTCCGGTTTAAAGCAGAATGTTGTAAACCTTTCCTTTAACGAAAGAGGAAAGAAGGCATTTGCGGATGCGACTGCAAAGGCAGTTGTTGCAGGCGAGACAATCGCAATTTATTATGACGGAAACTTCATTTCCGTACCCCGTGTAAATGATTCCATCAATACCGGTGAGGCAGTTGTATCCGGTATGGGAAGCTATGAAGAAGCGGACAGACTTGCAGCAAAAATCCGTATCGGTGCATTAAAGCTTACCCTTCAGGAAATCCGTTCCAATATCGTAGGTGCACAGCTTGGTTCCGATGCGATCCGTACCAGTTTGCTGGCCGGCATGATCGGTTTCGGTATCGTTGCGGTGATTATGATTGCAGTTTATTTCCTGCCCGGTTTTGCGGCGGTTTTGGCACTTGTATTATACACATTCCTGATTGTTGTCTGCTTATCCGTATTCAACGAATACTTTACATTAACCCTTCCCGGTATTGCCGGTATTATCCTTTCCATCGGTATGGCTGTGGATGCGAACGTAATTATTTTCGCCAGAATCCGCGAGGAACTGGCAACCGGAAAGACGCTTCAGTCCTCCGTGGACATCGGCTTTAAGAAAGCACTTTCCGCTATTTTGGACGGTAATATTACAACCCTCATTGCTTCGGTTGTTTTGATGATTATGGGTACCGGTTCGGTAAAGGGCTTTGCTCAGACGCTGGCACTTGGTATCATTCTTTCCATGATTACGGCACTCTTTATTACGAGAGTACTGGTAAACGGCTTTATTTCACTTGGACTTAAGAACGAAAAACTCTTCGGTATCGCAAAAGAGAAAAAGCCGATCGATTTCTTGTCCAAGGGCAAGATTTTCAGTCTGATTTCCGTTGCTGTAATTTTAGCCGGAATCGTTGTCATGGTGGTTTACCAGGTAAAGGACGGAAAGGCCATGAATTACTCGCTTGAATTCATGGGTGGTACCTCCACAACTGCAACCTTAAATGAAAATATGTCCATCGAGCAGATCGATGCGAATATTACGCCGACCATTGAAAAAATAACCGGAGACAGCAATGTCCAGATTACCAAGGTGGAAGGCAGCAACGAGATTATCGTAAAGACCAAGACCTTAAATGAGGATGAACGTGATCAGTTATCCGATTTCTTTACGGAACAGTACAATGTGGATGAAAAGACCATCAATTCCGAGACGATTTCCGCTACGGTATCGGGTGAAATGAGACGAAATTCCATCATTTCCGTAACGGTTGCGGTTATTTGTATGTTGATTTATATCTGGATCCGATTCAGCGATTACCGCTTCGGTATTTCCTCGGTTATGGCACTGGTTCACGACGTACTGGTGGTACTTGCATTCTATGCAATTGCAAGGGTTTCCGTAAGCTCGACGTTCATTGCCTGTATGTTAACCATTGTCGGTTACTCGATTAACGCCACGATTGTTATCTTTGACCGTGTTCGTGAAAACAAGAAGGAGGCGGCTGAGAAGCTTCGGATCGCATCCGCGAAGAGGCGTTCGAAAAAGAACAATGCTGCGGCTTCGGAAGACATTTCCTTAAAGGATATTGTCAATAAGAGTATTACACAGACGCTCTCGAGAAGTATTTTTACTTCCCTTACGACCTTTGCCATGGTCTTAATGCTGTTCATCCTGGGCGTAACATCCATTAAAGACTTTGCATTGCCGCTAATGATCGGTATTGCCTGCGGATGTTATTCCTCCATCTGTCTGGCCGGCTTCTTCTGGTATTTCCTGAAGAATAAAATCAAATCCAAAAACGGTGATGATGACGATGACGATCCGGATAAGAACTATGTATAAGCAAAAAAGAACGAATTGAAATATTCCCCCGGGAATGCCCCGGGGGATTTTCCGTAATGAACGAGTATGAAAAAATGGATGATTAAGCGTATCCCGGCGGATTACAGAAATTTAAGCACTGCATTCGGGCTTGATCCGGTTGCAATTCGGGTTTTGGTAAACAGAGGATATGATACCGAGGATAAAATCCGGGGATTTCTGAGCGCGGATGCGCAGATTTTTGACAATACAAAAGGTCTTCCGAATCTGGATGAAGCCATATCTTCCCTGAAGCGTTTTCGTGATGAGGGAAGGAAAGTCCGGATTATCGGAGATTATGATATTGACGGAGTCTGCTCCACGGCGATTCTTTTAAAAGCGCTTGGGCATTTCGGAATGGATGTGGACTACGTAATTCCGCACCGTTTGCGCGACGGATACGGAATGAATGCATCTTTAATCGAATCGGCCCATGAGGACGGCATTACGGGAATCATTACCTGCGATAACGGGATTTCCGCATATGAAGCGGTAGAACTGGCAAATTCCCTCGGAATCGAAGTGGTCATTACGGATCATCATGAAGTGCCGGAATTAATTCCGAATGCGCTTGCGGTCGTGGATCCGAAGAGAAGCGATAATACGTATCCAAATCCCGATATCTGCGGAGCATTCGTGGCATATAAGGTGATTTCCGCACTGCTTTGGGGAAACCGGGAAGTATCGGATGACGAGCAGGATTTAAAGAAAGAACTGATGGTGCTTGCCGGATTCGCAACGGTCGGCGATGTAATGCCCTTAAATTACGAGAATCGCGGACTGGTGAGATTTTGTCTGGACCATTTAAAAGACGGCCTGAATCCCGGCATGATGGCGCTGATTCGGGAAACGGGACAGGAGGAGAGGAAATTATCCTCATTTTCAATCGGGTTTATTCTCGGTCCCTGCATCAATGCAACCGGCCGGCTGGATTCCGCATCCAATGCGCTCGAATTGCTGATGTGTAGGGATGAAGCGGAAGCAAAGCGTCTTGCAACGGTTCTTCATGATATGAATGAAGAGCGGAAGGATTATACCGCGCAGGGCGTGGAACATGCAATCAAGGCCGTGGAAGCCATGGAAGAGCAGGACCGGGTTTTGGTATTATATCTTCCGGAGATTCACGAAAGCATCGTCGGAATCGTTGCCGGAAGAGTGAAGGAAGCCTTTCACAGGCCGACACTGGTGTTTACGGATGTCGAAGAGGGCATGTTAAAGGGCTCGGGCAGAAGCGTCGAAGGCTATGACATGTTCGAAAAGCTGACGGAGTGTTCCGACCTGCTTTCGAAATTCGGCGGACATCCCATGGCAGCCGGGGTTTCCTTAGAGAAGAAAAATCTCGAAGCTTTGCGGGAATTTTTAAATGCGCATGCGGGGCTCTCCGAAGAGGATCTGAATCCGGTTCTTTATATCGATGCGGATATGCCGTTTTCTTATGTGACGGAAGAGCTGATTAAGGATTTGGAAAAACTCGAACCTTACGGGTCGCAGAATGAAAAGCCGGTTTTTGCCAGAAAAGATGTATTGCTTTTTGACGGAAAGCAGTTCGGAAAGAATAAGGAATTTGCGGCTTTCTGGGCGAAGGAAGCAGTTTCCGGAGACCGGATTTTTAAACTGAAGATGTTTCGCGGACTGACACAGTTCCATGAATATCTTGATGAGACATACGGCGCGGGAACATCGGAAAAATTGTATTCCAAAGAAGGGGTTAGGCTGAAGGTGGCATTTTACCCCGATTTGAACGAATTCCGCGGTGAGAAAAGCGTGGAATTCATGATCGTGGATTATCAGTAAGAGACCGCGGGAGAACGTAAAGCCGGTCAGACAACGTGTTTAAGCGTGGACAGCGGTCGGAATGAGTATTGCGGGGAAAAATATGTTTGCAGATGTTATTGTAGACATTTCACATAAAAGTATAGACAGGGCATTCTGTTACCGAATTCCGGATGAAGTAAAAGACCAGGTAGGAATCGGCTCAAAGGTAAGAATTCCGTTTGGTAATGGCAATAAGGAAAGATGCGGATATATTATCGCGATTTCCGACAATCCTACGGATGAAATCGATGCATCACGCATCAAAGACATTTTAGGACCTGCCGAAAAAAGCTTTACTGCGGAGGAAAATCTGATTGCTTTAGCGGCATTTATCCGAGAGCAGTACGGCTCGACCATGATTACGGCACTGAATACCGTGCTGCCGGTAAAAAAGGTCATTCAGAAGAAAGAAAACCGTACCATTGTATCGAAGGTGCCTGTTCTTACCATTGAGCAGGGAATCGAGCTTGCCGAAAAGAAAAAGCAGCGTGCCAAGGTTCGTCTGCTGCGGGAATTACTCGGAAATGAGCGGATTTCATACAGTCTGGTTACCGGGAAATTAAATGTTTCCGCGCCGACGATCAAATCCCTCGAAAAGGAAGGTTTTTTGACTATCGAGGTGACCGAACGCGAGGACATTCCGTTCGGATTCCGTGCATTATCGGAAGAGCGCCCGAAATTAAGCGACGAACAGGAATATATCGTATCGGAGATTCAAAAGGACCGGAAGAACGGAATCTGCGGGCAGTATTTTATCTACGGCATTACGGGAAGCGGCAAGACGGAAGTCTATATGCAGTTAATCGAAAACTGCTTAAAGGAAGGGAAGGAAGCAATTCTCCTAATCCCCGAAATCTCGCTTACCTACCAGAATCTCCTTCGGTTTTACAGAAGATTCGGAAACAAGGTATCGGTTGTGCATTCCAAACTTTCGGACGGGGAAAAATACGAGCAGTTCCGGAAGGCCAAAGAGGGAGAAATCTCCATCATGATCGGACCCAGATCCGCCCTTTTTACGCCGTTTCAGAATCTCGGAATGATTATTATCGACGAGGAGCATGAAAACTCCTATAAAAGCGAAACAACACCCAAATATCATGCAAGGGAAGTAGCATATAAACTCGGGGAAATCGCAAATGCCCCGGTTGTCTTAGGCTCTGCAACACCTTCCCTGGAAAGCTTCTACCGGGTTCGAAAAGGGGAGTTAAGAGAGTTTCGCTTAACAAAACGTTTAACCGGCGGAACCTTACCGGAGGTATCCATTGTGGATATGAAGGAGGAGCTTGCAGCAGGGAATAAAACGGTATTCAGCAAAAAATTAAAAAGCCTGATGGAGGACCGCCTCGAAAAAGGGGAGCAGATTATGCTTTTTCTAAACCGGAGAGGATATTCGGGCAGCGTTCTCTGCAGGGAGTGCGGTGAGATTATAAAATGCCCGCATTGCGACATTTCCCTCTCGGAACACCGCGGCGGAACCCTGATGTGCCATTACTGCGGATATTCGACCGGCATGGTCAAAAAATGTCCGAAGTGCGGTTCGACGAAGATTGCAGGCTTCCGTGCCGGAACGGAGCAGATTGAGGAATCGATTCACAAGATGTTTCCGCAGGCCGTTGTGCTTCGGATGGATGCCGATACGACGAAGAAAAGCGAGGATTACGAAGCAATCCTTTCGAAATTTGCGGCACGTGAGGCGGATATTTTATTGGGCACCCAGATGATTGTAAAGGGGCACGATTTTAAGGGCGTTACCCTGATGGGAATTCTTCTTGCCGATATGTCCCTTGGCAGTAACGATTACAGGGCGGCGGAGAGAACCTTTCAGTTGTTAACCCAGGCGGCGGGGCGCGCAGGCAGGGGAGATATGCCGGGCGAGACGGTAATTCAGACTTACCAGCCGGACCACTATGCGATTACCTATGCGGCATCCCAGGATTACGAGGGATTCTACGAAGAGGAAATTGCATATCGCGAGTTTATGGAGTATCCGCCCGCAGGTCATATGCTCTGCGTACAGTTTTTCGGACCCGACTGGACAAGACTTTCAAGGTTATCCATCGGGATGACCAATGAAGTCAAAGAGAAGCTTGACGGGTTTGAAGAGCTTGGAATCAAGCAGATCGGACCGGGCAAGGCGGCGCTTGGAAAGAAGCAGGATATTTACCGTCAGGTGGTTTATTATAAGCATCCGACGAAAGAGGCGCTCATCCGGATTAAGGATTACATGGAGAAGCGCATGACGGAAATCAGCGTTTTGAAGGAGCAGATTCAGTTTGATTTTGATCCGATGAATACATTTTGATTAGACTACATGGAGGAATTACAGATGGCAATCAGAAAAATCAGGGTTTTGGAAGATGAACTTGGAAAGGAAGCGCTTCGCTCCACCGCAAAAGAGGTGACGGAAGTGACTCCGAGAATTCGCGAACTGATTGAAGACATGTTCGATACGATGTATGAGGCAAACGGAGTCGGTCTTGCGGCACCGCAGGTCGGCATTCGCAAGCGTATCGTGGTGATTGACGTGACCGGAGAGGATCCCGTGGCATTAATCAATCCCGTTATTCTGGAATCGGACGGCGAGCAGACCGGCTATGAGGGCTGCCTTTCCGTACCCGGAAAGACCGGAATCGTTACCCGTGCAAATCATGTCATTGTGGAAGCCTATAACGAAAAAATGGAAAAATTCACGATTGAAGCCGAAGAGCTGATGGCAAGAGCCCTGCAGCATGAAATCGACCATCTGGACGGTAAGATGTATGTTGATTTGGTCAAAGAGGGCGAGCTTTATAACAACGAGGATTTAAAGGACGAAGAAGAGTAATGAAGATTGTATTTATGGGAACCCCGGATTTTGCCGTGGGAGCATTGGAATCGTTGATAGAGGCCGGGCATGAAATCACGCTTGTGGTGACACAGCCGGACAAGCCGAAAGGGCGGGGGAAGGAAATGGCCTTTTCGCCTGTAAAGGAATGCGCCTTAAAGCATGACATATCGGTTTATCAGCCGGAGAAAATCCGCCTTCCGGAGTGCGTGGAGTATTTAAAGAGCGTGGAAGCGGATGTTTTTGTCGTGGCGGCATTCGGGCAGATTCTGACGAAAGAGATCCTTACCATGCCGAAATACGGCTGCATCAACATTCATGCATCCCTTCTTCCGATGTATCGCGGGGCGGCGCCTATCCAGTGGGTAATCATAAACGGTGAAAAAATCGCAGGCGTTACCATCATGCAGATGGATGAAGGTCTGGACACCGGAGCCATGCTTCTTCGCGGAAGCATTGAGCTTGCAAAGGATGAGACAGGGGATTCCCTGCATGATAAATTAAGTGAACTCGGCGCGAAGCTGATTGTGGAAGCTTTAGCGAAAATCGAAGAAGGAACGTTAAAAGCAACGCCTCAGCCGGAAGGGCCGTTATTTTATGCAAAAATGCTGAAAAAAGAAATGGGCAATCTCGATTATTCCATGGATGCTCTTTCCGCGGAGCGCCTGATTCGCGGGCTTTATTCCTGGCCGGGCGCTTATACGTATTATCATGGAAAGATGTTAAAAATCACCTCCGCCGCGCTTCATGAAACGGATTCTTTGGCGGATGTCTCCAATCAGGGAAAAATTCTCTCCGTTTCCAAGGATTCCTTCACGGTACAGTTTGCGAAGGGCAGCGTTGAGGTCTTTCGCGTAAAGCCGGAAGCCAAGAAGGAGATGAGCGTGCATGATTTCCTGCTCGGAAATCATATGCAGGCCGGGGATTTTCTTAGCAGAATGTAATGAGCGGATGCTGCATGGAAGATGAAGTGTTGTTAGGGTAGAAATATAGTTAAGACAGAAAACGGTCAGAGAAAAAAAGTAAGGCTGGAATGGGCAAAACGGAAATGGATCGGGATTTACAGGTTCGGGAACTGAGTATGGATATTCTGCTCGCCGTTTTTAAGGGCGAGGAATATTCACATGTCCTGATTAAGCAGGTTCTGGATAAGTATGATGACTGGGAAAGCGGGCAGAAGGCATTTTTAAAAACGCTTACCATGGGCGTTTTGGAGCGTAAATACGCCCTGGATTACGTGATTAATACCTATTCCTCGACACCCGTTTCCAAGATGAAACCGCTTATCCGCGTTGTTCTGGAAATGGGCGTTTATCAGATTCTTTACATGCATAACGTCTATGATACGAGAGCCTGCAATTTAAGCGTGGAGCTTGCAAAAAAGCGCGGATTTAAGAATCTTTCCGGATTTGTTAACGGGGTACTGCGCACCGTAACCCGGGAGAAAGAAAGAATCGCGTTTCCAAATGCCGGCGAGGACCCGATTAAGTATCTGTCGATTAATTATTCCGTGCCGGAGTGGATGGCAAAGCTTTTTATCAAACAGTACGGGTTTGACAGGTGCGAGGGAATGCTTCGGGAAAGCCTCAAAGAAGCACCGGTTCGGATTCATGTCAAATCCTCTCTGCCGGACTTAGAAAAAAGCGGTTTGATGGAAAAATGGAAGGCAGACGGCGTTTCGGTAAGCCCTTGTTCGTACCTTCCGGATGCTTATACAATAGATTTTCCGGATAAATCATTAAAAGATCTCGACGGCTTTTCAGAAGGGGCATTTGCGGTGCAGGATTTTTCCTCCCAGCTGGTCGGATTCTTAGCGCCCGTAAAAGCGGGGGATGTTATTGTCGATCTTTGTGCGGCACCCGGCGGAAAAAGTATGTATGTAGCAGACCGTACGGATGGAACGGTTTTAGCCTTTGACGTATCCGAGGCGAAAGTGGCAAAGATTCGGGAAAATATCGAACGCATGCATTTAAAAAATATCCGTACCGCGGTATGGGATGCAACCATTCCAAATGAGTCCCTGAAGGAAAAAGCGGATGTTTTAATAGCGGATGTGCCCTGTTCGGGACTCGGCGTTATCGGACGAAAGCCCGATTTGAAATATCGCTTAAAGGAGCAGGATTTAAAGGATATTGTGGAGTTGCAAAAGAGGATTGTTACGGCATCCGTTCAGGATGTAAAGCCGGGCGGGTATCTGATCTACAGCACCTGTACGGTAAATAAAGGCGAAAATGAGGAAATGGTCCGCTGGATGTGCGAAAATCTCCCCCTGGAAGAGGCTGAATTTTTGAATCTCCCGGAGGAACTGAAAGGAAGTCTTGTATCGAAGGGAAGTCTGCAGCTGCTTGCCGGGGAACATGAAAGCGACGGTTTTTTCATTTCGATTATGAAAAAAGCCTGAAGACAACGTATAAAGGAAGAAAAATAAAAAGAGAATTCAAAGAGAATTTATTTTAAAGAAATAAAGTCGTAAAAAGCATCATGGATTTAAAATCACTGACCTTCGAGGAACTGCAAAAGGAGATGAATGTGCTCGGCGAACCGAAATTTCGTGCCGGACAGATTTTTGAATGGATGCATGTTCATCAGGCGGCCTCCGTTGATGAGATGACGAATCTTTCGAAGGCACTTCGGGAGAAATTAAAGGAAAATTATGAGTATACTTCCTTAAAATGTGCCAGAATGCAGGAATCGGCGGTGGACGGGACGAAAAAATTTCTTTTTGAGCTCTCGGACGGCAATTACGTGGAAAGCGTGTTTATGCGGTATCATCACGGAAATTCGGTCTGCATTTCATCGCAGGTCGGATGCCGGATGGGATGTAAATTCTGTGCTTCCACGCTGGACGGACTGGAGCGAAATCTCCTGCCGGGGGAAATGTTAGATCAGATTTACCGGATTGCGGCAATTACGGGGGAAAAAATCTCCAACGTGGTTGTGATGGGAACCGGAGAACCGATGGATAATTACGACAATCTCCTTACCTTCATCCGGTTAATCAACGATGAGAGGGGAATGAACCTTTCCCAGCGCAATATTACGGTTTCCACCTGCGGAATTGTTCCGAAAATAAAGGAACTGGCAAAGGAAAAGCTTCAGATTACGCTGGCTCTTTCCCTGCATGCACCGACGGATGAGAAAAGAAAGAAGCTTATGCCGATTGCAAATTCCTATTCTTTAAAGGAGATCATGGAAGCCTGCCGGACCTATTTTGAAGAAACGGGGCGCCGGATCAGCTTCGAATATGCCCTGGTTGCCGGGGTAAATGACCGGGATGAGGAAGTTGAGGAACTAAGGCAGCTTTTGGGAGGCTTAAACTGCCATATTAATTTAATCCCCGTGAACCCGATAAAAGAGCGGGAATTCAGGTCTACAGACCATTTGCGGGTTTTGGAGTTTCAGAAAAAACTTGAAAAATATGGAATAAATGTTACTATAAGAAGGGAAATGGGTCGGGACATCGACGGTGCCTGCGGGCAGCTTCGAAGAAGACAGATGTCACGCCAACAGGATTGAATTGGGGAGATCGCAGCAGAGGTTTTTTTAAAAAGGGCCCCTGCGGCGGGTTTTTGTTTTGCAAAAACAGTCCTTTGATTTTCATGTGACTTTAATAATCCGACACCCGGAGGAAATAAAAAGTGGTCAATGCGTTTTCCATTACCGACATCGGTAGAAAGCGACAATTGAATCAGGATTTTGTATTTACATGCGTGGTTCCGTTGGGAAATCTTCCCAACCTTTTTGTGGTTGCTGACGGAATGGGCGGCCACAAGGCAGGAGACTATGCATCCAAGTGTACGGTGGAGACGATTGTGGAAGAAGTCGCCAAATCCACGAAGAAGGAACCGGTCCAGATTCTTGATGATGCAATTCAGTGTGCCAATCGGCTGATTCGGAAGAAATCCTTAGAAGACATCAATTTAGACGGAATGGGAACGACGGTGGTGGCATCCACCTACGTGGACGGAATTCTTTATGTGGCGAATGTCGGCGACAGCAGACTGTATGTCATCGGCGATAAAATCACGCAGATTACCAGAGACCATTCCCTGGTTGAGGAAATGGTTCGCATGGGCGGCATCGACCGTGCAACCGCAAGGAATCATCCGGATAAAAATATCATCACCAGGGCAGTCGGCGCATCGAGTTCCGTGAACGTGGATTTCTTTGAGGTGTCCATTGATTCTTCCAACATCGTGCTGATGTGCTCCGACGGACTGACCAATATGATTGAGGATGCGGATATTTTTGACATCATCAAATCGGAAGGTGACTTAAAGCAAAGAGCGGAAAAACTGATTAAAACCGCAAATGAAAACGGCGGCAAGGACAATATAGCGGTCCTTTTGATGCAGCCGGAGGATGGCGGAACAAAGAAGAAAATAGCGGATACACTGACGTTTCAGAAGAAGTCGTAATAGAGGAGTTTTGGATTTATGATTAAAATCGGTATGGTAATCGGTGACCGATACGAGATTTTGGAATCAATCGGCGCCGGTGGAATGTCGGATGTCTATAAGGCAAAAGACCGAAAACTGAATCGATTTGTTGCACTGAAGGTTTTGAAAAAGGAATTCAGTGAGAACAAGGAATTTGTATCAAAATTCCGTACGGAAGCCCAGGCGGCAGCAGGCCTGGAGCATCAGAATATTGTCAATGTTTATGACGTAGGAGAGGAAAACGGAATTTATTACATCGTAATGGAACTCGTGGAAGGCATTACCTTAAAGCGCTACATCGAGAAGAAGCAGCGCCTTTCCGTAAAGGAATCCGTAAGTATCGCCATCCAGATTTCCATGGGACTGGAAGCTGCCCACAACAACGGGATTGTTCATCGTGACATTAAGCCGCAGAACATCATGATCAGTAAGGACGGCAAGGTAAAGGTTACCGATTTCGGTATCGCTAAGGCAACCAGCTCCAATACGATTACCTCCAATGTTATGGGAAGCGTGCATTATGCTTCTCCCGAGCAGGCAAGAGGCGGATTTTCCGATGCCAAGAGTGACGTTTATTCACTCGGTATTACCCTTTTTGAAATGCTGACCGGCCGTGTTCCGTTTAACGGTGAGACTGCGGTGGCAATTGCCATCATGCAGATTCAAAATGATATGCCCTCACCCAGGAAATACGTTCCCGAGATTCCGGTAAGCGTGGAGCAGATTGTATTAAAATGCTGTCAGAAGAGTCCTGACCGCAGATATCAGAATATGGGCGAGCTGGTGGAGGATTTAAAGAAATCCTTAATCAGCCCCGATGAGAATTTTGTAAAAATCGATTCCGGCGAAGCTAAATCCGCAACCAGAAACGTTACGGAAAAAGAACGTGAGATGATTAAGCGCCGCTCCACCGGACAGGGTTATTCGGCAGAAGCGATTTCCGCTGCCGATGCAGGCGGAATTGCGCTTACCAATACGGAAAAAATGTCTCCGAGAAAGAAGCCGCAGGAAGATTTTGTGGAAAGAAGAGTCGGACCCCGTACGACCGAAGCGGACCGCGGAAAGAGACCGCAGTCAAGAAGCGGTTCCGGAAACGGCAACGGAAAGCCGCAGGGCCGTCCTTCACAGTCCACTTCCAAGAAGCAGGGCTCCTCGCAAAAATCCCAGAATCTGCAGCGTCAAAGACAGGCATCCGATGATGCGGCCAGAAGAGCAAAGCGTGCGAATGCAGCCAGAGCCGCGATAGATGAAGATGAAGGAAATGACGATTTATTTGAAAAAATCAAAACCGTTCTGATTGTGGTAATCGCGGTTGTAATCGGCTGTCTGATTCTTTATTTTGCCGGACTTGCCATGGGTATTTTCGGAAACGGCGGACAGAAACTGAATTTCGGTACCAAGAAGACGGAAAGTGTTACGGTTCCGAGCGTGGCGGGATTTTCCCTGACCGAGGCAGTGGATACTTTAACCAAAGCGGGAATCGGTTATGAAACCGTTTATGAAAAATCCGCGACCGTACAAAGCAATTATGTTATTTCCACTTCCCCCGAGAGCGGACAGCCGCTTCAGGACGGACAGAAGGTAAAGATTATCGTTTCCATGGAAGGCGAAGGTGTCGTAGTTCCGAGCGTAATCGGACAGACCGAAGCGGAAGCGACTTCCAAGTTAGAGAGCGAAGGTTTTAAGGTTAACAAAGAAAAAGAATATAATTCCGGTGTGATTAAAGGCAATATCATTTCCCAGTCTCCCGAAGCGGACAGCCTGATCAGCAGGGATGGTACCGTTACCATCGTCATCAGCCTCGGTGCGGATAAATCCGCGGAGATGAAGATGCCGAACTTAAACGGTATGACCGCGGAAGCAGCGAAGAAGACATTAGAGGATATGGGACTTGTCTGCTCCAAGGTAACGGAGGTTTATCATGATACCGCACCGGAAGGCACTGTTTTCGAACAGAGCTATACCAAGGATTCTACGATTTTAGCCGGAAGCGATGTAGAAATTAAAGTCAGCAAGGGCCCCGAACCGAAGTATTATGACTGCAACATTGACGTTGGACAGCCTCCGAAGTATATCGGCGGAGATGCAAATGTCGTGCTGGTTACTCCGGATGGAACAGAGCTTTTCAATACCACTACGGATTCGTTCCCGGTAAGCATTAATTTGAGCAATATTTTTGCGGTTCCGCGCGGTACCGTGAAAGTGACCTATACGGTTTTCGTGGAAGAAGAGCATTATGATGACGAAGGCAACCGCTACACGGAGAATGTTCCTGCGGTGGATGTTTATACCTACGAAGTAAGCTTTAAAGATGCCAATGGATGATTTCAGCGGAAAAATCATTAAAGGAATCGGCGGATTCTATTATGTGTATGTTCCGGGTCGCGGACTGTATGAATGCAGGGCGAAAGGGATTTTTCGAAAACAGAACGTAAAGCCCTTAGTCGGCGACGAATGCGTCATCAATATTACGGATGAAGAGAATAAAATCGGCAACATCAGCAAAATGCTTCCGAGAAGAAATGCGCTTCTTCGCCCGGAAGTGGCGAATGTGGATCAGGCACTGATTATTTTTTCCCTGACAAAACCGGAGCCGAACTTAAATCTTTTAGACCGTTTTTTAATCCATATGGAAAGCAGGAACCTGCCCTGTGTCATATGCTTAAATAAAGAGGATTTAACCGACGGAAGCCGTGCTTCGGAGATTGCAAAAGCATATGAAGGAAGCGGATCAAAAATCTGTGTGATTTCGGTGCATACCGGTTTCGGAACAGAGGAAGTGAAAAATCTGTTAGCCGGAAAAACCACGACGGTGGCAGGCCCGAGCGGCGTTGGAAAATCGTCTTTTATCAATCTGCTTTTGGGAAGCGAAATCATGTTAACCGGTGATGTCAGTGCAAAAATTGACCGCGGAAAGCATACCACCAGGCACAGTGAGCTGTTTTATACGACGGTGAACGGGGAAGTAACTTATATTCTGGATACGCCCGGATTTTCTTCCCTGATTGTTCCGGATTTGGGAGAAAAACCGTTAGCCGGATTTTATCATGAGTTTGACGAATTCGAGCCACAGTGCCGTTTTGCGGGCTGTTCGCATATCCGGGAAAAAGAATGCGGCGTAAAGGATGCGCTTGAAAAGGGATTGATTTCAAAAATCCGGTATGAGAATTATGTTCAGCTTTATGAAGAGCTGAAGGACCGGAAGAAGTATTGAATAACCGTAATACCGGTTTCATTCTTCAATGAATTTGCAGAAATTTTGCAGAATGGAATATTTGTAATAGTTGGAAATATATTAAGAAAAGCGTAGTAAAAAGGAATCAGGACTATGAAACGAATTTTGGCAGCAAGTATTTTGGCAGCAGACTTTACTCATCTTGGCGATGACATTAAGACGGCTCTTGATGCGGGTGCGGAATATCTGCACATCGACGTCATGGACGGTGAATTTGTTCCGACAATTTCCTTCGGAATGCCGGTGATGAAATCCATCCGTAAAGTGACGGACAAGCAGTTTGACGTTCATTTAATGGTTGACGGACCGGAACGGTATTTGAAGGATTTTAAGGACTGCGGTGCGGACATTATTACAGTACATATTGAAACACTGGAAAAACCGGTGGAGACATTAAAAGCAATTCGCGAACTCGGTGTAAAAGCCGGAATTGCAATCAGTCCGGAAACCCCGATTGAAACAATCTATCCGTACTTAGGTTTGGTGGATTTGGTGCTTGTCATGACCGTTCGGCCGGGAATCGGCGGACAGAGCTACATGCACGATTGTACCGCAAAAATCGCAGCAGTAACCATGGAGCTGACCAAGCTTCAGCTTCGTCACAAGGTGGATGTGTCCGTGGACGGAGGAATTGACGTGGATACCGTGGATGAAGCGCTTCATGCCGGAGCCAATGTGATTGTGGCAGGCACCGCGGTTTATAAAGATGGCGATATTGCTGAAAACGTAAAGGCGATTATGAGTCACTTCTAAAAGATTGAAATTTTAAAGGTCGAAATTCTAAAAGATCAA
>CACZRH010000029.1 GCA_902783455.1 uncultured Lachnospiraceae bacterium
GTATGTTTTTCTCCGTTTTAAATGAAAATATGTTAATTATTTATGAAAACAGTCTGATTCATTGAAAAAAAAGCATATATTTAGTACAATATATGAATACATTGAGTCGTAAAACCGTCTTCGGATAACGGTTTTCCGTATCCGGAAACAAAGGGGTTTGCAGGAAATTCAGAAAAGAATTTACGGAGGGTACGCATATGGCAGAAATCACGCTTACAGTCGATAATTTTGAAAAAGAAGTACTTCAATCGGAGGTCCCGGTATTAGTGGATTTTTGGGCACCCTGGTGTGGTCCCTGCAGAATGCTCGGCCCCGTGGTTTCCGAAATCGCCAAAGAAAGCGACGGAAGTTTTAAAGTCGGAAAAGTCAATACGGACGATGAGATGGAACTTGCAACGGAGTATGGAATCATGAGTATTCCGGCACTTTTTGTATTCAAGGACGGAAAGGTTGTTGCAAAGCAGGTCGGTGTTACGACAAAAAACGACATTCTGAATATGCTGAAATAAGTATTATATTTTTACAGTAATCTCTACACCGTTGATTGCAAGTCTTTTAACGGTGTATGGAAAATAATCATCATTATAATATCTAAAGAGAAAGATGCGTCTGACTCGAAGAAAGGAAGTTTTAAAATGGCAGTTTACAATCCCAAATCACTGAATGCGGATGAATTCATCAATGACGGTGAAATCCGCGAAACCTTAGCTTATGCCGAAGAGCATAAGAATGACATTGAGCTCATTGAGCAAATCTTAGAGAAAGCCCGTCCGAAGAAGCAGGAAAAAGGTTATGTCTGCACGGGACTGACTCACAGAGAAGCGAGTGTGCTTTTGGCCTCCGATCTTCCGGAAGTGACTGAGAAGATTTATAAAATAGCGGAGGAAATCAAGCTTGCCTATTATGGCAACCGAATCGTTATGTTTGCGCCCCTTTACCTTTCCAATTACTGTGTAAACGGGTGTCTTTACTGTCCGTATCATCTGAAGAACAAACATATTCCCCGTAAAAAATTAACGCAGGAAGAGCTTCGTGAGGAAGTAATTGCGCTGCAGGATTTAGGTCACAAACGTCTTGCAATTGAAGCCGGTGAGGACCCTGTAAATAACCCGATTGAGTACATTTTGGAATGTATTAACACAATCTACAGTATTCATCATAAAAACGGAGACATTCGTCGTGTAAATGTCAATATCGCGGCTACTACGGTGGAAAATTACAGAAAGCTTCATGAAGCGGGCATCGGAACCTATATTCTGTTCCAGGAGACCTATCATAAAGAAAGCTACTTAAAGCTTCATCCGACAGGACCGAAGCATGATTACAATTATCATACCGAAGCAATGGACAGAGCCATGGAAGGTGGTATTGATGATGTTGGACTTGGCGTATTGTTCGGACTTGAACTTTATAAATATGAATTTGCCGGAATCCTTATGCATGCGGAACATTTGGAAGCCGTGCACGGTGTTGGCCCGCATACCATCTCCGTTCCCAGACTGAAGAGGGCTGATGATATCGATCCGGACGAATTCGACAACGGTATCGATGATGATACCTTTGCAAAAATCATCGCCTGCATTCGTCTTGCAGTTCCGTATACCGGTATGATTATTTCTACCAGAGAAAATGAGAAAGTACGTGAAAGAGTGCTTCATATGGGTATTTCCCAGATCAGCGGAGGTTCCCGTACTTCTGTCGGCGGCTATGCGGGATATACGCCGGAGGAGAGACCGCATGATACCGAGCAGTTTGATGTATCGGATCAGAGATCTCTTGATGAAGTAGTCTGCTGGCTGATGAAGAACGGACATGTTCCTTCCTTCTGTACCGCATGCTACAGGGAAGGCAGAACCGGTGACAGATTCATGGCTCTTTGTAAGAGCGGGCAGATTCTTAACTGCTGTCATCCGAATGCCCTGATGACTCTGGCGGAGTATCTGGAAGACTATGCTTCTCCCGAAACCAAGGAAATCGGTTATGCACTGATTGAAAAAGAACTCGAGAAGATTCCGAGAGAGAAAACGAAAGAGATTGCGAAGCAGAATATCGCAGATATCCGTTCTTCAAACAGAAGGGATTTCCGTTTCTAAAGATTCTTTATTTATGACAGTAGTTGTTTGAAAATAATGCAGGATGTCTGCAGACTGAATGAAATAAATAAAA